>JBBDIH010000315.1:0-1684 GCA_040880505.1 Minisyncoccota bacterium | reverse complement strand
ATTAACCCAAACATTCTACTTTTAACCGGTCCAGTTTTTGGGGGAGCCGACACCATTGCATCTGATGAGGCAATAAAGATACCATTCTCAGAAGTTACTGCAGAAGCATCTTCAAGAGTTAGTGGGTTGCCAAAGTTTGGATCATCAATTGACCCTATTGTCCAGTTAATTCCACCATCAGTCGAAATTAAATAGCCATTATCATTACCCGAGATTATAAGTTCATTATCGTTTGCACCTATACTTATAAAAGTAGCAACGCTATCAGATATCTTTTCCCAACTATTCCCATTATCCTCAGATAACCAAATTCCGCTTGTCCCATCATTAAAAGTTTCTTCTTCTGTTGATACATATAGTTCTTCAGAAACAGAACTTGACTGAAATAGGGTTACATTACCTTCCGAAGGCATATTTAATTTTGAAACATTGATTTCTTCTTTAAAATTGGCCGTGATTTCATAATCCTGATCAACAGTAAGCGAGTATGGGTTATCTGTAGATTCAACATCTCCTGTCCATTCTGTAAAAATATATCCGTCGTTGGGATTAGCATGTAGTTCAATTACTTCACCCTCCTGATAAGTTTCTTCTTCAGAAGGGGAGATACTTCCTGCATCGGAAGGAGTTACGTTTATTGAAACAGTATAAGTTGTTGTTTCCTCTTCACCGTTGTTATTATTATCAGAATCAGCCCCTGTACCACTGTCATTGCATGAAATAATTGACACACTGAATAAAAAAATAGATATAAGTAATAGCTGTCTCATTAGTATATTCTTTCTTTAAATTAGTATCCAATCATTTAGTTTATAGGTTACAATTTGATTCCTTTGATATTTGCAGCTTCTAAAATAAGATTAGGAGAAATTGCAATTGTTGAGCCCGATGGAACACTTAGGCCGGGATTTTTAGAAGTAGAATAACTTGTTATTGCTCTTTGAGTAATAATTCCAATTACCTCCTTTTCTGCATTAATCACAGGACCACCACTAGCGCCCGAATGAATACCATTATCAATATAGATCGAGTATCCAGTTATATTATTTAAGTTCTTGATATTGATTTTAAATGCTCTTCCAATCATCCCACTTTTTACCATATTTAATTTCATCCAAGCTTCGAATGCAAATTTAATTCCTTCCTCTGCCCCCTTAAAATCAGGATGAGTTAAATCAATATTTTTATTAAAAGATAATGGAAAATCGACCTCATCTGAATAGCCACACATCAATACATTTCTTCCTTCCTCAATATTTGAATCTGATGTTTTAAAAAAAGAAACATTCTTGCCTCTATTTTGATTGACTAAAATCGCAGCATCAATAAATATTGGGTCTTTTAGTTGGGGAAGTGAAAAGTTTGGTGCAAGTAAATTACAGGTATAATTATCAAATGGGTCTCCAGGTTTTCTACATAAGATTGTAAGGTTCTGAACGTCTTTTGGTTTATATGGAAGTCTACCTGTAATTACATGAGCAGCAGTTATTAAATCTCCATTACTGTTTATTGGAAATGCAGAACCTTGAGAAACTAGTTCATTATTCTGAAAGACATTTACTAAATAAGTGTTTTCGAGTAAGAATTTTGAAAATACTATTTGATCCATAGTGTAACTCTAGTTTGTAACCTAACGGCCCAGCGTTTAAACGGCGCGGGGATTACAATTTCTTTGAAGTAGCGA
>JBBDIH010000314.1:0-1686 GCA_040880505.1 Minisyncoccota bacterium | reverse complement strand
ACCCTTAAAAAGGCTAGTAGACAATGATTTTTAAAATATAATGTAATTGGAGAAGGAGTCGTTTATTGTGACACATTTAAGGCATTCTTCCAATCCGGAAAATGCGGAAAAGCCAAAACGGCTCTCTGGATGGTCTGACTACGGTCATGAACCTGGCCGATCGTCAAATTCTGGGATGGTGCTTCTCAACACCCTGACCGGGAAAACTGGTGTCTTTATCATCATGATACTCCCTTCGCCATCGGTAAATCAATTCGGTGCGAAGACCCAGCTCGTCGGCTAATTCCTTGATGTTTTCACAAACATAACTTTGTTGGATTACATCGAGTTTGTATTCTTTACTATATGATTTTCTTCGCTTTATCTGTTTCATTGGGTAAATGGTCATTGTTTGGAGTTCTGCTCCAATTTATGACTTAACCCTCTGTCTACAAAAATGTAGCAACTTCACTTCATGTAAACTTGGATTTTTTCATGGCTAATTGGCTTATTCGGTTATACCAAATATTCATTTAATACATTGTTACCGCTTCAAACCAACAGATCTAAGCTTGCTATAGAGCTAAATATTTCCCTCCCACAAGAACAATAATTCGAAAAAAGGATTGTATTTTTGACAAAAAATGTCCAGATTATATTTTCAAGAAAAAAAAGATTATGATTATTAATGAGTCTTTCGGAGAACACATTAGGAAGTTAAGGGAAGAAAAAGGGCTTCCTTTAAGAAAGGTTGCTGCTGTACTGGACATAGACCCATCCACACTTAGCAAGGTTGAAAGAGGAGAGCGGTCAGCAAACAAAGAAATGATCCCTGTTTTAGGAGAACTATTCAAAGAAAATACAGAAACTCTTGGTCTGATTTTACTTAGCGACAAAGTGGCATACGATTTAATACAGGAAGAAAACCCAAATGAAATCCTTAAAGTAGCTGAGGAGAAAATCAAGTATTTAAAAAACAAAAGACATCAGCAAGGAAAATTAGATTTTGACAAGCAATGACCATTCAAGATGTTGTAAATAAATATCATTCCAATAGAAATAATTATCTTAAAGCGACCTTTAACGAGACACAGTTAAGGTCTGATTTTTTGGATCCATTGTTTGAACTTTTAGGGTGGGATATCAAAAATAAATCTGGCAAACCGACAAATGAACGAGAAGTCCTTTTAGAAGAAGCGTTAAAGGCAAATGCTTCTGAAAATTCTAAAAAACCGGATTATACTTTTCGGCTGTTTTCTGAACGAAAATATTTTCTTGAAGCTAAAAAGCCAAGTGTTTCCATTGAGACCAATATTGATAATGCCAAACAAGTAAGGCGATATGGGTTCACTGCCAAGTTGAAAATTTCTGTTCTTTCCAATTTTGAATATCTATTGATTTATGACTGTTCAGTCAAAGTAGAGAAAGACGACAGCCACAATAAAGCCCTTATAAAAAAATACCACTACACGGAATATGCAGACAAGTTTGAAGAACTACAATCTCTGCTGAGCAAAGAATCCATTTACACAGGACAGTTTGATGAAGAATGGAAAAGTATTGAGGAAAAGCTTAGTCAGTTCAGCATTGACCATCTATTCCTGAATCAAATTAATGAATGGAGGAAACAACTTGGGGCAGAAATTTACAAACATGACCCAAAGATATCAGAGCAGTTGCTCAACGACTATGTACAGAATTATATCA
>JBBDIH010000313.1:0-1690 GCA_040880505.1 Minisyncoccota bacterium | reverse complement strand
GGGATTACCGCTCTTTTGAACTATCATAACTGTAAAAGGACCGCGTTTACCTACTACAGCAATATACAACCGAAGGTTTTCTGCGTAAGGTCCTTGTGGCTTTTTAAAATAAACTTCGTTGTTTATTGAAAAAAATTCCTTATCAGATAAAATTCTTTCTTTCGTTTCTTCCATATCTAATCAGTATTAAGTTTTAAATTACAGTTTATACTGTTTTTACTATAAAATAATATAGATTTTTAGTCAAATTACTATCTACTAAAGTTATCCCAGAATTTACCGCAGCGGATGAGGTGAAACAGAAAATTAGTTTTCTGTTTCTACCGAAGAAGCTGAGGCCAAGGGAGACCTTATGCCTCCCGAGGGCATAAATAATTGTGGATAACTTTCGTTAGTTTACTTTTATTATTTTTGCAGTTTCATCAGACTTTACAATTGAAACTTTGTCTCCGTTATTTAGTATTATTTCTTTTTTATTATTATCGGCATAAACCAAAGCCGGTCCTCTTTGTATCTCTATTGTTATAATTGAATCTTCTTTTAAAACAACATGATCAGACTGCTCCGTACTATTATTAAAAGCTAATCCTATTCCAGTTTGGAAAAAACTATCTGTAATACTGCGATAATAACCGGTAGAACCTAAAGGGGTAGCTACAACTACTCCATCCCCTATCACTTCTTCATCTATGAACCTTTTACCATTCACAGAAACAGTATAGCGAATAGCATGTCTCGGGTCTTTATTATGGACTATAACATCATTAATCCCCGAGACACTTTCATTACCTACCTTTGCTTTTATTTTCATAATCTCCTTTTCTACATAATCATTACTCAGAAACTTCTTAATAACTTCTTCATTTGGAAGATGAGAACATAATTTACATATTCTACTATCTTTTAATAATAATTTAGGCACTCCGGGAAACTCAGATTCTGAACGCATAAAAGTACCGTCGCCACCCTGGACGATAACAACCTCGGGGTTATCCTCAACTACATCTACTTTTTTATTTAAAAGTTTTAATATATCCTTTTTATCTTTTTTAGAGAAAAATAGTACTTTCATACATTGATTATTCTACCACAACTATTTCTCCCAATAAGCTTTAAAATCTTTTAACTCTTTTATAAGCTCTTCTGAGGTCTGTCCTTTATAACATATAGCCCTGTCATCGATATATACAGACGCCACAGGCTTATCGCCATCAGAGTCGAATTCAGGATTTTCATTAAAATAATCAACAGGGATATTATGCTTTTCACAATACTTTCTTAGAAACTCATCTCCCCTAGTACTATTAATTATTATGGTATGACCTTCATCTTTTAGTTTTCTTATAGCATTAACAACTTCTTTTATAGGTTCTGTTTCATGTTCTTTTCCTTGAAAACCTTCGTATTTAGCTATAACCCCATCAAAATCAAAAGCATATGGATGTTTTTTATCTTTTTGTGCCATGCTTATATCTTACCACAAAAGTTATCCCCAGAAATTTATGCCTCCCGAGGGCATAAATAATTGTGGATAACTTTCTATTATCTTTAAACACGCCAGGTCTTGGCGTGTTTCAATATTACTAATCTGTTTATTATTTTTTAAACCTCCTTCAAAATTATTTTATTTTTCGACTTCTATTTCATCATCTTCTTTTTGTGCTCGCCACTACTCATATACGACTTTGGA
>JBBDIH010000312.1:0-1710 GCA_040880505.1 Minisyncoccota bacterium | reverse complement strand
TTCTCAGTTTAAATGAGATATCCTTAAGTCGATCTTTCACTGATACATTATCAACTTCCAGTACCACATCCCCTATTTCGGCTTTTATTTTGGGTATATGATCATCCAGATCCCTGTTTACCATCATTTTAACCATTTCATCTTTGGTTAACTCTGATACCGGTTTGGTGCCCACATATTTCCCGTCTCTTAAAACGGTTACTCGATTCCCTATTCGGAATATCTCTTCTAATCGATGGGATATATAGATTATGGCGACACCATCATCTTGAAGTTTTTTAATTGTTTTAAAAAGAGCTTCAATTTCCTTGTTCGAAAGAGATGCAGTGGGCTCATCCATGATCAATATTCGGGCATTTAATGATAGAGCTTTAGCAACTTCTACCATCTGTTGCATTGCAACGCCCAACGTCTCAACGATCTGTTTTGCATCGATTTCTACACATAGAGAATCCAGGATATCCTGAGCATTCTTATAGATTTTTTTCCAATCAATAATTCCGGGTAAAATGGTTGGCTCTCTTCCCAGGAAAATATTTTCAGCCACGGAAAGGTATGGATTTAGGTTGAACTCTTGATAAATGATGCCTATACCTAAATTTTGTGCGTGGGCAGGGCTTTCGATTTCAATCAGTTTGTCATCGATCGTAATATCCCCTTCATCTTTTACATATGCTCCACTCAAAATTTTCATAAGAGTAGATTTCCCGGCTCCATTTTCTCCTAATAATACATGAACTTCCCCTTTCAATAGTTCAAAATGAACTTTATCCAAAGCAAGAACTCCCGGAAAACTCTTACTGATACCCTCCATTCTTAGCACACAAGATTCAGTCATCAGAAAATCACTATAACCAAGAGTTTAAATTTTTTTTAAATATCAATACACTTTTGAGTCCAAATATTTCCCATGATCCTGAGAGGTTTGGATCAGGACTGAAATCAATGAATATGATAGAGTAATTTAAGGTAGCAAACTCATCATTTATCATTAAATAC
Source organism: Minisyncoccota bacterium (assembly GCA_040880505.1). Classification (GTDB taxonomy): domain Bacteria; phylum Patescibacteriota; class Minisyncoccia; order UBA6257; family GWB1-50-10; genus JBBDIH01. Next base: position 711 of record JBBDIH010000312.1, on the reverse strand, counting down.
ATCCTTGTAATAACGATTATATGAAAACGTTATCATATTGATATTTTACTTAAATTATAAGGTATTGTCAAACCTCAAAAGAAAATAAAAGTGACTTATTTTATGCGAATCTTAACAATAGCAATAACTTTACATCTTTTTTTTTAAAAAGATTAGATTAAATAGATATTAGTTCATTTAGTAACTTAAATGCTCTATAAAAATGCTCATAGTTGATCCCATTAATTCTACTTATTCAATTAAAAATCCCATACTTAATAGTAATATCATCATGAATCATCAAAATAAACCAAATAGGAAGCTCTATCTATATACATATTTATTTATATTTCTCTTTCTGATTCTCTCTTTAAATGCATGTGAAAATCAAACAGAGTACGAATTAACAGTTGCCAGGGAGTTAAATAGTCTGGAAAGAGCCGATTCACTATTTCTGGGTTATTATTTCGGCATGACCTCTACTGAATTTTTCGAACATAGCAGACAACTTAACAGTGAGGGTGTAATCACAGGACAAACGACTATTCATTATAGTCATGATGACCTGGAGCACTCTGTTACAAGTTACTTCTACCCTTCTTTTGAAGATGATAAGATATACAGGTTACCCATTGAAGCTTCATATGATGGATGGGCGCCATGGAACCGATCTTTTTATTCTGACACGTTGATGGTGGATCTGATGGAGATGTATAAACAACAGTATGGCGC
>JBBDIH010000311.1:0-9882 GCA_040880505.1 Minisyncoccota bacterium | reverse complement strand
TGTGGGGTCATAGGCGGTAAGAGAGGGGTTGTCAGCTTTCTCCACGCCAATCACTTTAGCCAAAATACGGGAGACCTCAGCCGGAGTATAAAACTGTCCCTTGCTCTTGCCTGACTCGGTAGCAAAATTACGCATCAGGTATTCGTAGGCATCACCCAGCAGGTCATCATCCCCGGCATGATTGCCGCCAAAGTCTAAATTGGCATCCTGGAAGATCCCGATCAGGTTACTCAACCGGTTTACCTTTTCCTTGCCCGAACCCAGTTTCTCAGAATCATCAAAATCTGTAAGATCTATAACACCCCTAAGTTCATTCGCCTCTGCAAGTGGAGCTACCACTTTTTTGTTAATCTGATCCCCGATATCGGGTTTGCCCTTCAACTTAATCATATCCTCAAAAGAAGACCCTTCCGGAACTTTGATCGGAGCATACTCCCCGGCATCGGCATATTTATCCGATACATATTTGATGAAGAGAATAGAGAGCACATAATCCTTGTACTGCGAGGCATCCATACCACCCCGAAGTTCATCACAAGATTTCCAAATGGAGGCGTAAAGGTCTGATTTTTTTATGGGCATTATTTATGAATAATTTTTGATGATTGGCAGATATAGGTGTTTAACTTGTTTCATTAAGGGACTCTTTTCGTCAATCCTTAAATGCTCATGAATATCTTGAACTTTCGTTTCCCACGCATCTTTAGATTTAGGGCAGGTGCCAGATGTATTATCGTCTCCAATAAAATAAATGAATAGAAGATTAGCTTTAATTTTGTTCTCATTTAGAAAATGAAGAACTGCAAGACGATTCGCATACTGATAGTATTTATTTAGCCAAATTTCTGGATCTGTATCAGTCGAACCGGTTAATAATTTTATGGGGTCTTTAAAAGCCTCTATTATTTTATCCCTGCCGCCATTTTCAGTAGCTGGTTTGGCTTGTGTACTGCTTTCGCATTCCTCTAAATTTGCTTTTGCTTCAACTAATATCCATGTATCATCAGATCCTGCTTTCCCTATTGCATCCCAATTTTGTTGATTGCCGGTTGTAGGCCAATATTCTTTCCATTTAGATAAAATGTGTTCGTATTGGTTATCATCTAAAAAATTCAAGCCTTTATATTCTTCATCTCGCTTAAACCTTTCATTTAACCCAGAAAAGGGAAAGTCCAACCACTTGATTGTGCCCATTCCAATTACGTCTTCAATTTCTTGGTTTAAATAGTCTCTGTGATATCCCAGGAACCTTAATAAGTGCCACTCGCTTCCGTAACCATATCCAATTTTCGACATTTTTCACTCCATTATTTCTCGTTCAATTAGAGCATTCTCAATAGTTTTATGCCCCTTGAATAGTTTATAAAATTCAGTGCTTTTTAATTCCTGTAACTCATCTAAGCTTAAATGCTCCTCTATTTTCCAAGCTAAGGCAGATAAGCATTTCTCATCAACCCCGTATTTTCTAATTAACTGATAATGTTTGACAAATGCATCAAAATCCCAGCAATATTGTTCGTATATATTTTCCCGGTCGATTAGGAATTGCTCTTCCTCTTCACTTGGTGGTAGGTATTCAACCGTTGCCCCAAACCTTTTTGTTAGTTGTCTAATTATTTCTAAATCATTTTTACCTGACATAAGCAATTACTCACCGATTATATTTTTATCTATCAATTAATCTGAGAAGTTCTAACCAACATAACTCCATTGCATGACAGTACCCGTCACTCTTATTAGAAATTAATTGCACCTATGTTATTAAACTGATTAGACATTTGCCTTAAAATTTTTGTACAATCCTTTAATAATTTTAAACCGGGTGTATTAGATTTATAGCTTATGCAGTTAATTGAAGAGAATCCTTTCAGAATTTTGGGGCTTAGTTTAGATGCGTCTGAGAAGGAAATTGCCAAGAGAGTTTCTGACCTCGAGATTTATGCCGAAATGGGAAAAACGAAAACTTTCGAGACTGATCTTAGTTTTTTGTCTCCAGTAAAAAGAACTCCTGAAAGGATAAAAGAAGCTTCTCAGAAAATTGAACAACCAAGTAATAAATTTTATCAAAGTCTCTGGTGGTTTTGGTCTAATAACTCTGTAGATGATTTAGCATTTGAAGTCTTGAAGAAGGGGGATTATGCAAAGGCTTTAAAATTATGGACCAAATCTGTTGAAGATTCAAAACCAACTCACAAAAACATTTCCAATTTTAAGAATCTTGGACTACTAAAAATATGGACATCTTTTAATCTATCAGAAGAACACAAACTCCTACTAAAAGAAGGGCTTAATTATACTGGGAAATATTTAACTGATGATGCTTTTGAATTTTATAAAAAGTCAATTATCAGTGAGGCCCAACTTCATGATCTAACTAAATCAACTCATCTTTTTGTAGATGATTTATATAAACAAATTAGTAATCACTTCGAAAATGGCAGCAGTATTAATGAGCGAGAGTTTCTTACTTTTGTAAAAGGTTTTCCAAAACATTCTCAAAAAAATATAAAAGCCTCATTGATCAGTGACCCGATTCACTCAATTCAAAGTCAAATAGCAAAATGCAGGGCAGATCAAAAAAGAACTCCTAAAGATGCTGCTGAAATTGGAATTGGCTTTTACAATACTGCTCGCAAGGATCTTAAAAAACTTAGAGATATACTCTCATCAAATGATATAGAATATCAAATTATCGCTGATAAAATTGCCAATGAGTTATTAGAATGTTCAATAACGTATTTCAACTATCACGTTGAAAACAGCACCGGCATAGATCCTGGAGATAAATGTTTAGAGCTCATTGAACAGGCGAAAAATATTGCAGTAGGTCAAAAAGCTAAAAACAGAATTAATGAAAATCTTCCTACTATAAAAGATTGGCAAAATTCAAAAGAAGAAAGAGAGAAGTTCAATGAAATTCGGTCGGAGAATGATTTCATTTTAGAAAAGCTCAAATGGATCAACAACAAAAGGTCATTTACTATTAATGATGCCGAAACCTTCGTCGAATCATGTAAGCCAAAATTAAACACGATCGGTAAAAAAATTGGGTATGACAGCCTGCTCTACAAAGATGCTTCAAATGCAGTTGTCAATAATGCCCTAGGGATAGTAATCATGGTGGTGAACTCAAATGAGCCTGATATCCCTGGAGTTGGTGTAGATAGATACATACAAGCTATTAAAAAAGCCTATAAAGTTTTTCAATCAATGGCTGATATTAAAATATCGGGAGAAATTAAATCAAGATTCGTTGAAAATCATAGGATTATTAGAGATTTATATTTACAAATAGATTCACCTAATTATAGTAGGTCTAATAATAATAGTGGAGGTGCATGCTATATCGCAACTATGGTTTATGGGGACTATGATCATCCCAAAGTAAGAGTACTTAGAAAGTTCAGAGATGAGCAATTAGCAAAAACAGTACCTGGGCGACTATTTATCAATACCTACTATAAATATTCCCCAGAATTCGTAAACATTACTAAAGACATGAAATTTCTCCACAAAATGATAAGAATTCTTCTTGAGAAAACTTTAATTTGTTGGTTCAAATCATGAGAAAACTAACACTTCTTTTTGCTTTATTACTTTTATCCTACAATGCCTTTTCACAAATATCGGATTCATCATCCTATGTGTTAGCTGATACTTTAAGGCAGAACTTATCTGTATTAAGTAATGAAATGGTTGAATTAGAGAATAGCATATTAGCTCTAAAAGAAGAAAATACTGCTTTAAAAGAACTCATATCTGATAAAGACAATGAAATAGATTTACTTAAAAAAAATATTGATGCTCTATCGGAAAACTCTGACTCACTTTTAAATCTTTATTCAAAATTAGAAAATACTACTAACACCCAATATGAAATGCTTCGTAGTAACTTATCAGCTATGGCAAATGATGTTGATAGTCTGAATAAAGACTTAGAAAAAGAACTAAATAGAACCGTTCAAAAAATAGATTCGACAAAGGCAGATTTAGCTGGTCTTAAAAGTAAAACTGAAAATGAGTTTTCCTCACTAACTACTAATATTTCTTCAAGAACCTGGTGGATTACCGGGAGTATAATTCTGGCACTATTTTTATCTGTCATGGGCCTATTATGGTTAAAAGGAATACTATCCGATCAAGAATCAACATTGAGTACTAAGATTTCAGATACGAATAAGTCTTTAGAAACTAAGATATCTCAAATCGAGCAAACAAATAAAGCAGATACCAAATTGCTTGAGATACTCAATGAAAAACTTGAAACCCTGCCAGAGAAAAAAGAAAATGCTGAACAAGACCACTCCTTGGCAATTGCCTCGGCCCTTGAGATTACAAGAATGCGTAAGAGATTAGAACTCATGGATGGTGATGTAAAAGGACTAAAATCACTAGAAAAAGCTCTTGAACGATTGGAAGATGAATTAAAGATCAAAGGGTATGAAATTATAGATTTAGAGGGGCAACCTTATAATGAAGGAATGAATGTAGAGGCTGATTTTATTACGGACGATTCTTTAAAACAAGGTGAGGAGATAATTACTCGTGTGATTAAACGTCAGGTTAATTTTAATGGAAAGGTAATACAACAGGCAAAAGTTCAAGTCAGCATAGCAAATTAATAAACATTATAAAATGCCATGAACAGAAATAAAATTGATTACGGAATTGATTTAGGTACCACTAACTCAGCAATAAGCCGGATGGATGATGGAGAGATCACGATTATTCAGGGAGATGACACCTCAAGTTCTACTATACCATCCTGTGTCGCTTTTAACCCTAAAGGTACAATTTTTGTTGGGCCTAAAGCACTTAACTTTTTTAATAAAGAAGTAAAGTCAGCTTTTAAATCCAGACAAAAAGGGAATTTGAATAGCTTTCTTGAATTTAAACGTACAATGGGTCATGACAACAAGTATGAATCGGATAATGCAGAAAAATCTTTTAGTTCCGAAGATTTATCTGCTGAAGTTTTAAAAAAGCTTCGCGGATATGTGAGAGATGAAGAAGTAAATGTTGCTGTGATTACCGTGCCTGCAAGATTTATTCAAAGTCAATTAGATGCTACCCAAAGAGCAGCCGAATTAGCCGGATTTCAATATTGTGAACTATTACAGGAACCAATCGCAGCCTCAATGGCCTATGGACTTGATTCCAATAATGCATCAGGTAAATGGCTGGTATTCGATTTTGGCGGGGGAACTTTTGACGTAGCGCTAATAAAGGTTGACGAAGGTATTATGAAAGTAGTTGATACCTCAGGAGATAACCATCTTGGAGGGAAAAACTTAAATGACCTATTAATTGATGAGGTTTTTATTCCTTATTTGAGAAGTGAATACAATCTTGAACAATCTCTTTCTGATTCAAAAATTAAAAACTTATTAAGGCAAGCTTTAAAGGAATTAGCAGAACAGACAAAAATTGAGCTTGCCACCAAAGAAAAGGCTGAAATATATGCTGATGCTACTATGTATGAATTAGGGGAAGATGATGACGGAGAAGAGATCATTATCGACATTACTTTAGCACTTAAAGAGTTTGAAAAAGTAGTAAACCCTTTATTACAGAGAAGTATTGATTTAGCTAATGAATTGCTCGAAGCAAACAACTTAACTGGCTCAGATTTGCAAAAAATCTTACCTGTAGGAGGTACTACCTATCTGCAATCTTTGCAGAGAATGATTTCAGAACAAATCTCTGACAAATTGGATCTTAGTCAAAACCCGATGACTGCAGTTACAAAAGGAGCCTCTTTATTTGCATCCACCAAAGATGTACCTGATAACATACGATCGAGAGATAACTCTAAAATACAGCTGGATCTCAAGTACCCTGAAACAACCGTAGAACAAGAGGAAAAAATAGGAATACGTATTTCTCGTGATAATACCGAGGGACAAATCCCAAAAGCTTTATATGTTGAAGTTCTAAGAAAAGATGACGCTTGGTCAAGTGGCAGAGTTGAAGTGGAAGACGATGCAATTATTTTGGATGTCTTACTCCAGGAAAGTAAACCTAATGGTTTTGAAATACTTCTTTCTGATGACAAGGGGACTTCATTACCAACGGAACCCTCTTCATTTACTATCATAAATGGCATGAAAAGTGCCAACGCAACACTTCCATTTGCTATTTGTATCGATGCTTATCAAAACGAAAAAGAAGCTTCATTACTAGAACCTTTAATAGGATTAGGAAAGAATCAATCATTACCAGCAAAAGGCAAGCAGACATTTAAAATTCTAAAGGATTTGCGACCTGGAAATGCAGAAGATACAGTTAACATAGAAGTTTATGAGGGCGAGCCCGGCACAAAGAAAGAATACAACACTTTTGTAAGAAACAACAGGATTTATGGTACAGAAATTCCCGAATTTATACCCAAAGGAAGCGAAGTGGAAATTACCATAGAAATCGATAGTTCAAGAAGAATTGCACTACTAAGCGCCTATTTTCCATATATAGATGAAACCGTTGAAACAGAAAAACAAGAAATTGAATCTGAAGAACCTGAAGTTTCAGAACTCGAAGTGATGATCAACAAAGCCAAGCAAAAGCTACGGGCTAATAAGAACAACTACAGTTCCCTTGATACTCAAAAAGTTGAAAAACTCGAAAGTAGGATTCAAAGATTAACCAATTTGCTTGAGAACGGTAAAGAAGATGTTGACGCTAAATTTGAAGTCCTAAGTAATATTAGAGAAATATCTATTGAGTTAGACAAACTGGAAGAACAAGCTGAATGGCCTCAAATTGAAGTTGAATTAAAGGAATGTTTAAAGAACTTAAAGCTTAATCAACAACAATATGGCAATTCTGAGACTCAGCAAATTGTGCAAGAACTTGAGACAAATTCAAATGAGGTAATCAAGAGTAAAAACTCTAAAAGAGCTCAAGATCTGATTGAGGAAGTGCGAAGCCTTGAGTTTCAACTTATAGGTCAGGACATAGGTTTTTGGGTAGCCCTCCTTAAAAACTTCGATGATGAATTTGATATGCATGACTGGAAGAATAGAAACGAAGCAAAACAGCTTATTAATAGCGCTAAACAAGTACTTTCTACTCAACCTTCATTAGACAAAATTAGAAATATCGTGCTCAAATTATTTACACTTTTACCAAATTCAGAACAGCCTCCAATACCTACAGGACCTGATAGCGACTTAGCAAAATAATTATGGGCAAAAAAAAATCTGGAATACTGAAACCAAGTGATTCAGTTAATGATACCTATACCGTAAAGTTTTTTCTTGGTGAAGGAGCTTTTGGAGAAGTCTATCAGGTGGAGCATGACTTTTTAGGACTGCAGGTGATGAAGGTATTCAAAGAAAAGTATGTAAAGAATACCGATATCAAAACCCTTATGAATGAAGCGAAAATCCTTGCAAAACTGAATCACCAAAATCTTGTACGGGTTTTTGAAGCAAATAGCTTCAAACTTAATTCTAATGAATATTATTATTTAACATTAAACCATATTTCTGGAGAAACTCTAGCCAAAAGACTTAATAGAAATATTCGTCTTGACGTTGAATTAGCTATTTCTTTACAAACAGATTTACTTAACGCTCTTTCATATGTCCACTCACTATCCTCACCAATAGTTCATAGAGACATAAACCCGGACAACTTTTTGTTATCCTATGATGATAAACTTATTACGGGCAAGCTTGCTGATTTTGGTTTGGCTCAGTCAGTAGGGCAATTAAGTAATATCACATCAGCTGCTGGGCGTTACCTGTACTTCGCCCCAGAATGTTTTTGGGGTTCCTACCTCCCATCGAGTGATGTGTTTTCAGCAGGGTTGGTTTTTTACCGCATGTTAACTGGTATTTTACCCTGGAATCCAGATTTTTCAGATATTGAAAATGAAAACCCAGAGGAGCTCGCTACCAAAATTCGGATAACAAGAAATAGTGAGCCCAAAAAACCCTCTCATTATAATCCAGATATTTCTAATAAATTAGATAATGTAGTCTTAAAATCACTCCATCTTAGCATTGAACATCGATATCCAAATGCATCGGAGTTTTTAAATGACCTCAATAAAGTCTCAGCACATAAATAGATAAATATGGATTCAATAGATTTTAAAAAATTCTTATTCAAAATAGCATTCTCTGTAATTGTAATAGATGGAGAAATACATGATGATGAGATTGAAGAACTTAAATTGATAGACAATAAAACAACTTATTTTAGCGATACAGATTTATCTGAAGAACTTGATACCCTAATAAAGATGTTTAAGAACGACGGTACAGTAATTGTCGAAAACATTCTTAACTCAATACGAGATCTAAATCTTAATCAAGTCCAGGAACTCCTAACATTAGAAGTAGCCCTGAGAATTATTCATGCCGATAACCGGCTTGATGAAAGTGAAATGAAATTTCTTTCTCTCTTGAGATCAAAATTAAAAGTAGCTGATGAGCTTATTCGAAAAAGATTTGGAAATATTTCCATCTTAAAGTCTGAAGAGACTAAACTTGCAGATACAATCAAAGCAAGAGAAAAATTTGAGAAATTAAATAAAATTGGCAATAAAGAGCTTGAGTTGCTAAAACATATTGATTTTTCGATACCAGAAAAACCTAACAATAATTCCTGATTAGGAAGAGCGAATAACATTCAACCTCTATTATAATTTTTGATAATGGTTCATCATGATGGCAAAGTGCTTAGTTTTAAAATTGGAGCTCAAATTTTAGAGCTATATAGAATTAAGACTATCAGAAAGCATAAAATATTCATCGACAATAATGGGCACTATTATGCCTCCTGGAATGATTTCTGGCATGTATTTAACAACCTGAGTTCCTCTGGCGAGAAGCATTGGAGTATTTATGAACCAATATTTATTCATGATGACCATTGTAGGTTTTTCCTAAAAAAGCTATCAAAATTTCGCGCTTCATTAGCCCCTGAAAAATGGGATATTTATTTAAAATCTTGGAATAAATGGGAGGAGGTATTAATTCGAGATGTGGACTCTCTCGAAATAGACCTATCGGATTTGGATGGGAAAAGCATTCCAAAATATATAGGATTCTATTTCGATAGATTCCATACAATTACTGAGTTAATAAGTTATTTGGAAGCTTCTTTTTTGAAACAGATTCCAGAGCCAACGTATAACGGCAATTGGTTTCTTACAAATAATTACACCGGTCAAAAAGTGGTTAAGAAAGATGTAAGTTTATTAGAAGGAAATGTAATTCCTGGCAGTATCCTAAAATTAAATATTGCTTCTTTTTCTAAAAAGTAAGCCTCTTCTCAATATTTTTTAAACTTACATTACTCTTCTGACTAATTATTACTAAACCCAATCCCATTTACCGCCAACTTTCGCTGTAAGCTTCCCGCATTACAAACTTCGGCTAAGGTCATAGATTGAGTGATTTCTATTTCTTTTTCCAGATGATGGGCCAGTGACTGCGCCTGTGGAATGCTTAGCTTTGCAAATTCATGTAACCCCTTCAACCGGCCTTCCCGAAGCCGGGCCGGATCAATATCATCTAACTTGGTATTGAAAGTGCAAATAATATTCAATTTAAGAAAGTCGGCCGGAAAGCCATCGGTCAGGTTCAGCAGGTTAGAGACTGCGTTGGAGTTATCCGCCTGACGTTTCATGAGCACCGTTTCGGCATCTTCGATCACCAGAATGCTCCCGGGATGATCCATCAGTAACCCGATCAGTTCCGGAGAAGTAAGACTGTCGGTATAGCCCGGTGTAAGATAAATGGCTTTCTTTTTGCTGTTGCTCAAAATGGTTTTGATAAAGGAGGTCTTTCCCGTTCCGGGTTTCCCGTGCAGCAGATACTGTCAGCTTCCCTAAAATTCGTCCGGTCTAAAGTAGAAAAACTCTTACTTTTG
>JBBDIH010000310.1:0-1728 GCA_040880505.1 Minisyncoccota bacterium | reverse complement strand
TATTAAAAAACCAATAGAAACTATTCGTAATAAAAAATTCATTTTCATTTAGTATTAGTTAGAGGTGTTATTAACTTAAATTTTTGATATTTCTCTAAAATACACTCAAATTCTTAATATTCAAGACGAGTACGAGATAAGTACCATTCATTTACTTCAAGTCCTAAATGTTTTGAATACCACTCTTTTGTTTTTTCCGGGTTTTCCGAAAAAAAGAAAATGCCTCCGACCCCGGTAACTTTAGGTGTTAATTCCTCAGTGGAATTGGAATCGTATGTCTGTTTTTTCTTTTTGTTCATATCGTTCCTTGATAATTGATTCAGGGCATCAGAAATGTCATACGTCTGAATGGATGGATTTATTTTGTGAAGATTTTAAAAAAACAAAAAAATATGTAACTCTAAATAATATTTATGTAATAAAGAATATGTAACTCTTAACAATATTTATGTAACAAAAAATAAGTCCCTCATTTAGAATTAGTTTTCAAGAGTAGCGAAAATAATCAAGAGAAATCGACACCTGCGAAAATAAACATCTACAGCATTCGGTTTAAAATTATTGTTTTCATAAACTTAAACTTTAGAGAGAATGCGATGAATATATTAAAGACAATTTTTACAAAAAAAAGATCAAGACCCAGATACAGAAAAAATGCTATTGTCGAAATCAAGGAAATTCTGGCAGAATATTCCCGTAAGGATATATCAATTGTAGAGTGTGTATCGAATACCGCACCCTTGACTGTTGAATTGATCTTTATGTATAGCTCCGGAAACACAGATAAAAGTGTTTATAATTCTATATTAATCATGATCACTAATTACTTTGTTATGATGTATATAGAGATGTACACAGGCTTTTATGCTGTAAGCAGAAATCACACTTGCAATATGGTTTCTTCTATGGTCGATGAGGTTTTAAAAGAGACTGCTAAAAAACAGAATGGGTTAAATCTGGATGATCTCCAAAAGGATATTCATAAATCACGCGACTTTACAAGGCAAATGGTTGAGGTATATTACAGGACGGGAATCGAAGACTGCCACCGATATGTCACTTCATCTATTTATTGGGTACTTCTGGCTCAAAATAGAGATCTATCAGTAGAGCGTGACTGGGTAGAGCACATTGTTCGTTCAATCCAGGCGGAGAAATTTCTAGCCGGCAATAATAATGATGCAGAATTCAATCTTGAAAATACAGGTTGAGATATTTTTATATAAATCGATCAAAGAGAGAAACTATAACTTTTTAAAATAATTCATTATGAAAACAGCTGATAAATTAACTCTGAATGAAAAATCAACTACTGCCAAAAAAATAAAAGCCGGAATTGAAGAGGAACAGGAATGGGTAATTGCTATTGCTAATAAAATGGGTGTGCCGGGCAGGGCAGACCTGGGCTACAGAGCTTTAATAGCTGTACTTCACTCTGTTCGTGATCGGCTGAATCTGCAGCAGGTGTTTCAACTTTCCTCATACTTACCGCTAAGTATACGTGGAATATATTTTGAAGGGTATGATCCGGAAAATGTCAAAGTAATGATATTTAATAATCAACTGCTCTTGAGTTACCGAAGCAGAATGGGCCCCGGTAACAGCATGTACTTTGAAAAATACCTGGATCGGTACGGCAAAAATAAAATTAATGGAGAAGAACTTCTTGAAATTATTCGGGAGAAACTCAAAGAGGTTAAGACTGTTAACCCGGACATTGCATTTCAG
>JBBDIH010000309.1:0-1729 GCA_040880505.1 Minisyncoccota bacterium | reverse complement strand
AGATGCCGGTCATGTTCGCATTTATTCTATATGCGCTACAATCAATACCATTAGTATTACGACTTGTAATAGTTATATTTCTCCAAGCGGGAAATATACATGGACAAAAAGCGGGCATTACTATGATGTTTTAGAGAATGCCGCCGGCTGTGATAGTGTTATTTCGGTTCGACTAATTGTTATGAAAACCTTTGAAACACTTGTAGTAAGAGAGTGCTACAACTATATATCTCCAAGTGGAAACTACATATGGACAACAAGTGGTCAATATAAAGATACTTTAGTCAATTTTGTAGGTTGCGATAGTGTCATCACCATTAATTTAACGTGAGTTCGATTTAAGCAGCAAGCCTATTTTCTTCATCTACTTTGAAAATTGAAGGCTTTTTGTCAAAAAATGAATAAGCAATTAATGATGATAACATGTTTGTTACAAAGTTATTAAAGCTTCTATGTCTTGTATGTTCGATATTGCAATCATTCTTTAAAACATCATTAATTGACTCTATAACAGATCTTTTTCTGAGCATTATCTTGTCATTAAAGAGCATTAAACAGTTTTTCATGTTCTTTCTAATTTTTGTAACTAAATGGACTCCATCAACAAACATCTGCTCAAATAAGTCTTTGCTAATATATCCTTTATCTCCAAAGAGTTTTCCAAATACTCTATTATGAAAGTTTTTATCTTTTAGCGGCTCACGATCGTCCACATTTCCTGGAGTTAACATAAAATCTAAGATTTCACCTTTGTCATTTGAAATTAAATGAAGCTTAAAGCCAAAAAACCAGCCAATTGAGCATTGACCTTTTTGTGCAATGCCTTTAAAGGTTTTATGTTGCTTTTCACGTTTAATATGACACACTCTTAAAGGAGTAGAATCAATGAAAGATATTCCTGTACAGTCTCCTAAACAACATGTTTTTAAAAATAAAGCCATTGGTAATAATGCTTTTTGTTGAAGCTCAACAAAACGATTATAAGATACTGTTTCAGGAAACTCGCTCTTTAAGTGAATTTTAACGAAGTAGATATAAAAAGTCTTTAGTTTTCTAAAACCACTTAAATGAAACAGTATTAAAATGCAAATTACCTCACTGTCAGTTAACTTACATTTCCTGTTTCTTCGTTTTAAGCCATTTTCTTTAGAAAGAAGGTGTCCCTCCTTAGTCTTTTCAAGTTCTTTGCAGAATTCGTCTATAATGAAGTAAATTTCGGTAATTTTATGTGAGTATCTCATAGCAGAATTTTTTAGTTATTTATTTGTTATTCAGACTATTAAAATACTAAAAATTCTGCTATTTTCTTTAAGAAAGTTTACTTTTTTTATATCGAACTCACGTTAAAATAGACATGTGCTCGAAACTTCATATTGTAAACGAATCTTGTCTAAAGCAGAGCATGAAACAAATCTTTTACTAACGTTAAAGATGGGATAATTTCAATAAAATTAGTGTACTGTCTATAAAAATGTTACTTCTTTAATCCATTTGTTCATTTTTTTGCTTCTCCAACCCTTCGACTTCGCTCAGGGCAGGACGAACGAAGGAAGCATGCGATATTTATGAGTTAATCGGTATTATTCATGGGGAAAAGTTATCAATGCTTATCGCTTTGATATGAAAACATCTATTTTTCAGAAGAATTTAAGAAAGTAAAATATTTATTAATAAATAACAATTTAACCAAATCAGTTCGCAGAACTGAAGAGTGCCCTTGGAGGCTTTT
>JBBDIH010000308.1:0-1735 GCA_040880505.1 Minisyncoccota bacterium | reverse complement strand
AATGAATACTAGGTCTGCAAAGAAGATTGCCAAGAAAAGGCACGAATATATGGAAAGATATTTAGAGCAGTTTCTTGCAGAGTGGAACGGAAAAAAGTAAACAGTTCGAGTTTTCATAAAAAATAAAAATTAAAACGGCACAAAGCCGTTTTAATTTTCTAGTGCTCCCTCTACTGGATGTATTTAGAATTACTGCATGGGAACAAGTTACTCCTGGATTGAAGATTATGCTCGAAAGTTTTAAAAGAAGGGAAATTGAAGTAATATAAAAATATGGATAACAAACTAAATCAAAATAGGTACGCTTGGAATAAAGTAGCACAACATTTCTATGGAGATGGAGTATTGCCTTGTTGGGGTGTTTTAGGAGAAGGAGCAAAAGAATCAGAACTTATCGGAACAATTGAAGGAAAGACATTTCTTGAAATTGCGTGTGGAAGTGGACATTCTATTAAGTTTTTATTAGAGCAAGGAGCAAAAAAGGTTTATGGATTAGATATATCGGACGAACAAATTAAATTTGCTAAAGAAACAAACAAGAAAGCCGTAGAAGAAGGTAGAGCAGAACTCTTTCATACACCTATGGAACAAGAAATTACTATCCCAAAAGAAAGTATTGATACAGTTTTTTCTATATATGGACTTGGTTGGACGCAAGATCATGAAGAAACGCTTTCACATATCTATTCATATCTCAAACCAAGTGGAAGATTAGTATTCAGTTTTGAAACACAACTTTTTGCTCGTACTGATTTCGATGAAACCACTGGAACATTTTCCTTTAATGGTTCAGGTACTGAGGATTATGTAAAAACATTAGAAAATTGGTTTGGAGCTAAAGCTTACGTAATATATAGACTTCCAGAGACATGGATTAATAGTTGTATTAAACTTGGTTTCAAACTAGTGAAATACCTTGAACCTAAAACTATAACGTCAGAAACAAAAAATCCTAATTTATCTTCCTACTATGATCTAAAAAAAGTAGAAAAAATAGCCCCAACATTCATTCTCGTATTTGAAAAATAATATGTACGATGTCCATTCAACAACTAATCCCTATCTCGAAAAAGTACGAAGTCATAAAAAACCGTATATTTTTGAAGTCTTAGGAAAAAAAATCATTATAAATCCTAACGTCATGTCTCCTAAATATGATTGGTCTTCACGTTTTTGTATCGAGCAAATGCCAAATCAGAAAGGTAAATCTTTCCTTGAAGTAGGATCAGGATGTGGAGTTATTTCGGTATTTGCTGGACTACAAGAAGCTCAAAAGGTAGTTGCATTAGATATAAATCCTAATGCAGTAGAAAATACGAAAAATAATTTTGGAAAATATAACCTAACTAATGCTCAAGCTCTAGAATCTGATTTGTTCGAAAAGACACATAGTACATTTGATACTATCTTCTTTAATGCCCCGTATCACGGGAGTGAGCCACAAGACATGCTTGAAAGAGGCGTTTCTGACCATAACTATGAAGTTCTAAGAAGGTTTTTGCGGGAAGCAAAGAAATATCTTAATAAAAAAGGATCAATCTTTCTGGGATTTTCAAATACAGGAGATACTGATTTATTAAATCATCTAATTCTTGAGAACAAATACTTTCTTGTTGAAAAGAAAGAAGAAACAAATGAAGGTTGGACCGCATATCTCTATGAACTTAAACCGTTACTATTTGTAAATCATTGGTTGGAGCTTTTCTTTAAAGATAATCTATACTTCTTTAAACAA
>JBBDIH010000307.1:0-1748 GCA_040880505.1 Minisyncoccota bacterium | reverse complement strand
AAAATTCTATTGATATGATTTTTGCTGATCCACCATACAATCTTTCTAATGGTGGCTTTTCTGTTCATGCTGGTAAGAGAGTTAGCGTAAATAAAGGTAAATGGGATAAGAGCAACGGCTTTAAAGAAGATTATGATTTTCATAATGAATGGTTAAAAGCATGCAAAAGAGTGCTTAAAGAAAACGGATCATTATGGGTAAGTGGAACATATCATTCAATTTATCAATGTGGTCATGCGTTGCAATCACTTAATTATCATATTTTAAATGATATTTCTTGGTACAAGCCTAATGCAGCACCAAATTTAAGTTGTAGATATTTCACTGCAAGTCATGAAACTTTAATTTGGGCTAGAAAGAAAAAAAGGGCTAAACATATTTTTAACTACAAAGACATGAAACATGGAGATTGGCATGAAGGAGACCAGATAAAAAAGAAAGACAAGCAAATGAGAAGTGTTTGGGCTATTAATACTCCAAGACCAGACGAAAAGAAACATGGAAAACATCCAACACAAAAACCCTTAGATTTATTAGAAAGAATTGTTTTAGCTAGCACCAAAAAAGGAGATGTTATATTAGATCCTTTTACTGGTAGTTCAACAACAGGAATTGCAGCGGTAAAACACGATCGTAAGTTTTTAGGTTTTGATATGGAAAAAGATTATTTAAAATTATCAAAGAAAAGGTTTAAAGATTTAATTAAAGAATTATAAAATAGTGAAATTTATCAACACGTATAAGAAATTAGGTTTAAAAAATGAAGATCAAATTTTTGAATATTTAATTTTAAACTTAAAACCAAGTAATAAATTATGGTCATACTTTGTTAATTGGGAAAAGGTTTTAAAAAACACAGAAGAGATAGAAATTCATTTAAATACTCTAAATTATTTAATAGGAAAGACAGATTTTGACAAAAATTTTAGAGCCTTATTAAAGGAAAATTCACAAGTTTCTAGAGCTATCCCTGCATTAGTTGTTCGTGATGGAAAAAATTCAAAAAAATTTAAAATACTTGTAGATTTTAAAAATAGAAAGCTTGTTTATGAAGACTTTAATTTTACAAAAGAAAATATAAATGAAGATGATATTGAAAGGTATCTTTTATTTGTAAAAGAGACGGGAATTAAAGATTTATTAACTTCTAAAAAAATTAAAAATTTAGTTGATTACATGATTGGGGTAGAAGCTGGTCTTGATAGTAATGCTAGAAAAAATAGGGGAGGAAAAGCTATGGAAGAGATAGTTGAAGGTTTTATTAGTGATCTTTGTAAAAGAAATAATTATAAGTACCTAAGAGAAGCTAATGCAGAAAAAATAAAAGAGGAATTCAGTTATGACGTTCCTGTTGATAAATCATCTAGAAGATATGATTTTGTTATAAATAATGGGGAAGAATTATTTCTTTTGGAAACTAATTTTTATGGAGGAGGTGGATCAAAGTTAAAATCTACGGCTGGAGAATATAGAAACTTATTTAATGTTTTAGACAATAAATTTAAATTTATTTGGATTACTGATGGTAATGGATGGAAAAGTACCACAAAGCCACTAAGAGAAACCTTTGAACAGAATGATTATTTGTTTACACTAAAATTATTAGAGGAGGGAATATTAGATGAATTAATAAGCTAGATTAAGTTTGTAGTTTGATTTCTATCTTTTTAGAGATAATAATTATTTATAATATGATAAAAGATAATTCAAGAGTATTTTTATGATAATTAAAGAAATTACACAAATTG
>JBBDIH010000306.1:0-1757 GCA_040880505.1 Minisyncoccota bacterium | reverse complement strand
GCCATATGTTCTGTGATTACATATGGTATCTGAAGAATGGAGCTTAATTTTGAAGACAGATAACCGGCCGGATAACTGACATGCGCATGAATTAGGTCAATGGAGCCAAATAATGATTCCGCCATTCGGATACTTTTCAAATGTGCACCAATCAACCGATCGAAACTGCCGAAATAGGGGATTTTATTTGAAATATTGAGATAAGGAGTTTCAATGTAGTGCACACCATTTTCTCTGAAATGGTGATTTATTTTGCTTGTAAAATGGATAATCTTTTTCAAAGCATCGGCAGGAGAATAGAAACTGACTTCAGTATCATTGAATCCCCAGTAACTGACAATGAACCGATACTCCCCTCCGGAGTAAATCTCCAGTGCTTCAATCTGTTCTTTGGTGAATGTCCCTTCTAAAGGTTGAAGTATTGTAGGAAACCAACTTGGTATTACAAAAATATTTTTTTTCCCAATAGGTTTCTTCATTAAAACTGAAATTTAACGCCCAAGTATCAATTTTTGATATGATCTGACAATTAGGGCCTTAGAAACATGAACTACAGCATGTTTCATCAGTTTCATGTAATATTTATTTTTACCAAAAAGTTTATGATGATACTGTATTTTAATATCCTCATAAGTTGATTTTAGTGAGTCAGAAACCCCGCCGGATCTAAAGTTAACTAAAATTTTTTCAAGCCTTTTAAAACGGACTCCGGAAATATATAGTCTGAGTAGAAGCTCATAATCACCCGCTATTTTGTAGGAAGTATCAAACAAACCATACTTTAAATACAATTTTTTTGGGAGAAAACAGCTGGTATGACAAATGCAGTGGTAAGGCAATACATCATGGTGATAAGATATTATACTCCCTTCTTTTCCATTTTCTATCAGCTTACACAGACCGTGGAACAGTGTTTCACCGTCAGATTGCAAGTATTCTTCTGCAACAATTTGAAGCGTTTCGGGTTCATACCAATCATCACTATTCAATAGCCCAATAATACTCCCTTTTGCTAATACTATCCCCTTATTCATTGCATCATAAATACCGTCATCTTTTTCACTGACAACTGTTTTTATGCGATCTCTGTATTTATTGATAATCTCTAAGGTTGAATCCTTAGAACCGCCATCTATAATTATATATTCATAGTCCTTAAAAGTCTGTTTCAGAAGACTTTGAATGGTCTGCTCAATAGTTTTTTCAGAATTAAAACATACCGTTATTATCGAAAAAAGTGGTTTATTATCGTTTTTATTTAACACTCAACCCAATTTATTTCTCTGAAACCTTTCTGCCTTACCAATCACAGAATCTTGAATAATGTTCATAAATTAAGAGTTAAATAATTTGGTTTTTTTAACCTTAGATCTTGGCTCTTTTTCATTTCTATTCCATCCGAAAACACGACCCATAATAAGCATCAATTTTTCAAAAAACAGCCATCCAATACCAAGAAAAACACCGATAAAAATTGAAGCCGGAAGTATCATTAAATTAGCTCCTTCTGATTCAGTTGGAAATGTAGGGTCTTGAAATGTCGTGTAGATAGGTGTGTCCTCATTCATTCTGGACTTTGCCTCCTCAAGCCGGCTCGCCACTGATGAAAAGAGTGAATATGCTAAATTTCTTTTATTTGTCAACGTTTCTAATTCAGTTTCAGCCAATGCTGTCAAAGAACCCTTGTTGGTGTCTCGGAACAAAGCTAACTCCTCTATGGCCTGTTCATATCTCTGCTCAGACTCCTCATAGAGCTC
>JBBDIH010000305.1:0-1759 GCA_040880505.1 Minisyncoccota bacterium | reverse complement strand
CGGAAAACCGTGCATCACGCTGCGTCCGGAAACAGAATGGGTTGAAACGGTGGATGCCGGATGGAATATACTGCTCGATATCAATGACCCGAAATTGGTGAGTAAGATCCAGGGTTTTAATCCGGATGGTGAAAAACCGGATCTATATGGGGTTGATGTAGCTAGTGGTATGGTGAAAGAGATCGAGAACTGGATAGCGAGTAGGTCATCTTGAAAGAAAATGGATTCATTTATACAATTGGAAAGCAATCAAAAAAAACCTAGTTTAATCTGCTCAATTTTGAAAATAAGGTTTAGTATACACTCTTAACCCTATACATATAGAAGACTCAAATTTTTTTAATGAAGAAATCATCCACACAGATCATTAAAGAACTCTATACTGATTTTCAGTTCATTTTTAAGAAAATTAAAAATGATTTATTGGTTGTACTTATCCTTCTATTTTCAGGCTGGAAATATACATATGGGTTAAAGGACTTTCTAGATATCTATTTATACGATGAGAGTTATTATTTGTATACGGGTGTCAAACTTACAAGTTTGGGATTACCGGTTGCTGATGGAGGACTTTTTTATTCAATATGGTACTATTCTCTTTCATTATTACAACCAGATAATATTGAACTTTATTACTTAAACTTTACAATTATAACAATACTTTCACCAATATTGTTGTATCTCGTTTTAAGAAGGTATTATGTACAAATAATTCCTTCTTTATTGGTTTCCTTTTTCTTTTTGATTTCCTATGCAAATTTTCCAATGTTGCCAAAAGTAAGTCATTTTTCTCTGTTAGTTGTTCTCCTGTCTCTTGTTTTCATATCATATGTAAAAAAATCATTACTTAATAGTCTTGCTATTGCGAGTATCGGAGCATTATTAAGTTCTTACATAAGACCTGAATTATTTTTGGTCTTTATATTACTTTCTCTCATTTATATTGGAAGTCTTGTTTACACTTTCAATAGGCAAAATAGATCTGTATTTACAATTTTAGGTGTATTTATTTTAGTATCTGGAGGCCTAATATTATCACTTGGAATTCCATTTGGAGAAAATAGAAGTATAGTAGCATTTGGACAACATTTTGCCTTGAATTGGATTGATTGGACTAATGAACATCAATTATCCGCATGGACGAACTGGGAAGAAATTATTTATTTAAATTTTGGAAATATTCATAGTGTTAAGGAAGCACTATTTGCTAATCCACGTATATTTTTTGATCATATATTTGCGAATATCTTTAATACTATTAAAAGTTTAAATGAGTTAATAGGACTATTTTTCTATCACGAAAATATTTTTCTACCGCAGAAATTCATCAAAATTGAAGCGTACATATTGTTAGTACTAGTTGCTGCCTACATAGTTAAAACAAGAGATCTTTGGTTTTCGCAATTAAATAATAGAATTAAAGGGAATCAAAATTTATTGATAATTTTGGGCTGTTATCTATTAATTTCGTTTATACCAATAATAATTATTTATCCACGTCCTCATTATTTTTTATTACCAGGTGTAATAATGATGCTAATTTTAGCAATACTTGTTTTTGAAAATGAGGATAAAAACAGCAAATTCATGGGGTATAAAAAAATGGTTTTGCTATGTTTAATTGTGATTTCTATAACCCCTTTTGCATCTGGCTACTGGACTACCACTGAAAATAGACCTAATATAATTACGATATCATTTATAGAGACATTACAGATTAATGAAGAAGTCAATATGCTACTAGCAGATGGAGGTTTGC
>JBBDIH010000304.1:0-1761 GCA_040880505.1 Minisyncoccota bacterium | reverse complement strand
AAATAATTCTAATGTTAAATCCTATATAATTAGAGCACGAAAAAAATATTTAAAACTTGGATATGCAAATCAGAATGATTCAAACTACTTCTCTTTACAATTGCTTGAGAAATTTCCTGATTTAGCAAAATCATTAGCCGTTAAATTTCCATTTTTAATAATCGATGAAGCACAGGACACTTCTGAAATACAAATGCAAATCATTGAAAAACTTATTGACAATGGATTAGAAGAAATAATGTTAGTTGGTGACCCAGATCAAGCTTTGTATGAATGGAATGAAGCAAGACCAGATTTTCTCGAAGAAAAGTTTAACAACTGGAAAGAAAATTCTATTTCATTAAATGAAAATAGACGGAGTTCACAAATTGTCTGTGATTTTACATTTAATTTGTCGACGCTTCCACAAGCTTCAACAGCTGTAAACAAAGATGTCGAAGATTTCAATTATAATCCTAATATAGTTACTTATGATGAAAACGATATAAAAAAAACAATTACAGAATTTTTAAATAATTGCAGGGGTAATGGCATACAAATATCACAAGAGAACATTGCGATCCTAAGTAGAAGTCAATCTTTTGTCAATGAAATTTTAGGTATGAAAAATATTTTACCGAAAGACATACCTTGGAAACCAAAGGTATCTTTTGTCAAAGAATTTGCTTTAGCAAAATACCTAATTGATAATCAACAGTTTAATAAAGGGTATAAACTCTTAGAACGGGCTACTTACAAGGCACTTTCAGATTCCCATTATTGTAGTCAAGAAGATTTGAAAAACTTAATTAGTAGTTATGGCATTATAGAATTTCGATCTAATATTCATTTTCTTGCACAAATTCTCCCAAGCACAGATCAAGTAACTATAAAAAACTGGATTCAATCATCAAATGAAGTATTAAAGAAAAATAACATACAAATTACATTAGAAATTAAACCCACAAAGGGAAATATTTATTTTGATGATCTCTTTAAAACAGCAAAAGAAAACAAACTTGAATTGAATTTTAGATTAGGAACGGTACACTCTGTGAAAGGAGAAACATTTGAAGCGGTTTTACTTTTCCTCAAGAAAAAAGGAATTGGTAGTTATTATAAAACTATGCTAAAAAAGGGTGCCACAACCTCCGATGAAGAGGAATTAAGAATTGTATATGTAGCCATGACAAGACCAAGAAGATTGCTTACTATAGCAGTGCCGGACGAAGAAAATTTAACAGCCTGGAAGAAACGATTGCTTAGTGATTAAATATGCCTCTTAGTAAAGCTGAAATAGACTTTTATAATAATCTTAATAACTTTGCAGAAAAGCTAAAACAGGCTTATTCCGAATCAGGGACTTTAAAAGGAAATCCTGAAGATCAATTAAAACGTCCGATTCGTGAATTGATCGAAAGTATATACTCAGGGCAAATCAAAACCCGTACCGAAACACAGGTCGAAGGATTAGGGGCAAGACCTGACATTGGAATTTCTGTCCAAAACCTTCTTGCCGGACATATAGAACTTAAAGCACCTGGTTTGGGAGCTAATACAAATAAGTTTAAAGGTGCAAACCGTAAGCAATGGCAAAAGTTCAGCTCACTACCAAATCTTATTTATACCGATGGAACGGAATGGATTTTATACAGAGAGGGAGAAAGAGTTTCACCAATCATTCGATTTAACGGAGATGTGATTGATGAAGGAAAAAAAGCCGTCTCTGAAGATGATGCTGTTAAATTCTATGCACTACTCACTGATTTTCTCAATTGGGAT
>JBBDIH010000303.1:0-1782 GCA_040880505.1 Minisyncoccota bacterium | reverse complement strand
CAAATAAATCTATTGCTAAGCAATGCCGAGGTTTTGCTTCATTCTAAAAGCTTCAATTCTTTAGGATATGATGAGGAGTGAACTTTGAAATTAATTCCGATTTCTTCATTTTATCCTCGTTATTTAAAGAATAATATGAATAAAACTTGCGTACGAAGAAAGGATAACCTCAATAGCATTGGTGATATGCCGATGAACGTTGTAGGGCATTTTAACAGAGCTATCGTATAAACTATGACCACAAAGGATAAAATATCAAAAATTGGCTTTTCAAAAATCGGTGGGATTTATATTGGAAAAGATATTGTGTCCGATTTCCATAAAAATTATGCTTTAACAGTAATTTTATCATTCGGAGAAAATTTTAAGTTATACACTTCAGAGGGCTATCAAGGTGATTATAAATGTGCGTTGATTCAAAAGAATTTTGACTTCAGTATTGAAACCTGCAAAGAAAAGGAAGTAGCCTTTATCCATATTGCACCATACAGTTTTGAAGGAATTAGACTTACTGATTCCACACAACAAATAAAAAAACTTGATAGTTTAAAATTTCAACACAGTTTATCCCTAATAAAAGACTGGTATTGTTCGGATTGCAATACCCAAGAGACGGTTGAAAATATCCTTCATTCAATTTCACTGATTCCTGACACAAGTAATGAAAAACAAGAAATTGACAATCGAATTTTAAGGGCACTTAGACTAATTATGGAAAGTGAGGATGAAAAGTTGCACGTTGATAATATCACTAAAATGGTCAATTTATCAGTAAGTCATTTCAATAGGCTTTTCAGAAGAGAAACAGGTCTTACATTTCGAAGATTTGTGCTACATAGTAAGCTTATAAAATCTATTTCTGCAATACAGGAGAATAATAATTTAACGGAAGCATCATTTATTGGGGGATTTTCTGACCAGCCGCATCTTACAAGGACATTTAAAGAGAATTTTGGGATTAAGCCCTCAGAAATATTAAAATAGTCTGTTTATTCAAGTTTTGGAAATATATGATTATGAACTTTGTGACCAATATTAATAAACTGAAATTTTAATAATTATGGACACAAAAAAGAGCATTTTCAAAATGATAACTGCCTCATTCATTTCAGGATTTGCAATGTGGGTAGTGGGAGGACTTTATCACAATTTAATAATGCCAACAGTAAATGAAAACATGCATCCACACCATGAAGGAATTGGGATTACTTTGATTGCATACATTCTTCTTGGATTGCTAATGAGCTACTTTTATGTGAATTCTAAAGATAATAGAGATTCGATTTTAAAAGGGTTAAAGATTGGTATGATAATTGGGATTTTATGGGTCTTTCCTCATGGATTAACGATGGCTGCGGTTCATGAATCATCAATTTCTTATCAGATTACAAACACAATTTATCATATTATAGAACAAGGAATTGGAGGGATAGTTATTTTTGTTACATTTAAATATATGATGAAAAAGAAAAAAGAATAAAATAAAAACACCCTACAACACATGTTATTTTTTTGCTTTTTGGTTTCCGCTGCGTGTATAAAACAATTGCATGAAAACTACGTGATGCAATTTCACAGGATAGGAATAAAATAACTTTGCTTGCCAAAACCTTTCAGACCGTTTTAGCTTAACACTTAGCAACTGAAACAATAGAGATTTCTTTTTACAATAAGTATCCAACAAAATTACTTTATTTCCTGAGTGCCATATAGTACAGTAATCACGGCGTTTTTATTATTCTAAGTTCAATCAATACTTAAACATTTAATTAATATGAAAAG
>JBBDIH010000302.1:0-1795 GCA_040880505.1 Minisyncoccota bacterium | reverse complement strand
GGGAGTTCAATTATTTGGTACGATGTTTACCGATATAAATCGGAAAACGCTTCAATTAAACACTCTACATTTAATTTTTAAAAATGTATTTCCTGATATTGGAATCATTGAGCAAATAGCGAACTCTTATGGAAAAGAAAAGTTTGAAATAGCTCCATACGCAAGTACATTTCATGATCAAATGTGCACTATCTTTAATATAGAAAGCACATCACCTATTGACTGGATACAAATTCCACCTATCCTGATTCATGCAATTGGCGTTGTAACTCCAAATATAAACGAATCATTGCAGGCAAAATCATAATTATTTGTTTTTAGTAATTGCTAACTCAAAAATTTACAATCGGATAAATGCATAAAGTGTTTCCTGTGGACCGGTTCAGATTTCTTGCTGGATTTTTGAGTTGATTACCCTGCAGCAGAAACATCAGACCGTTTTGTCATTCTCTGAGAAATACCCTTTCAAAACTCCCAATTTTAATTAATAGTGTTTTGAATATTAGTATTGTAGATACAATCGTTCAATTCGTCGACAGAAGAGAGCGAGATTCAAATCATAGATACAAATCATGGGAACATTGTTTCAATTATTTTCAGAAAGACAACAAGATTTTAAGAGAGGAGAAGTTTGATGATGCATGTCTTAATATAGCTATTTAATTAGCTAGATGGGGATTGTATAGTGGGTCAGGTGGACTTCTTTGGAAAGACTATAAAATCCACGGAGAGTATCTTGGTTTTATTTTAAAGGACAAATATGAACCATTAAAGAAAATAGACATAACAAAAATCACGAGAGAAGATAGTCAGAGCGTAGTTATATTATTCAGTTTGGTAAAGCGAATTAGAGAAGCTTTGTCCGGAATAAGTTACTGGAAAAGTAGTGGTGATGAGAATACAATAACTGGAACAGATGCATTGATTACCAAAATTTTATTGGGCACTCTGGGATGTACTCCAGCCTATGACAGATTTTTTAAGAACGGTTGCAGAATATTTAACAGTCACTCCAAGAATAAAATTGGGCCATATACTCAATTCAATGCAAAATCATTTTTATCTCTAATAGAATTTTACAAAGAAAATATCAAACAATTTTCCGTGGCTTCTGAAGTCATAGAACAGAAGCTTGACATGAAGTACCCACAAATGAAGATGATTGACATGTATTTTTGGCAACTGGGAAATTCAAATTCTTGAATAACCTAGCCATTGCATGAACCTGATGTAGCATTGCCATTTAGGAGTAATTCAGCGAGATAGAAATACCAACCTTTGGAAAAAGCGAATCTCCACACGTTATAACGGAACATCAAATTAAGATTATTTACCTATAAACTTCTATGAATGATTACTTTAAAAGTAGAGATGTTTTAGCATTAGGGGAAGCTTACATAAACCATAGATTATTGAAATGGCAACAGACATAAATCGAGGAAGAAATGGAATGGGATGCAGAATATTATTCCCTTAGAGATTAGCAGATACTTGCATGTCCATTTTCCCCTTAAGAAGCTACTCAAGTTGATTTATCTAAAGTGGTGCACAAGTAATGTCAAAAACTTATATACATAACCCAATCACCGAAATTGAACTCCGCGATCTTGCTGAATTAGCACAAGAAGAAATTGAAGCATTTTTTATACGTAATCCACACTTAAAGTCACCTTACCAAGAGAGATTTGTTGCTGCAGCGCTATGCCAAGGTTCCGCGCTTCATTATATTGGAGGTGGCTACGGTGTAGGTGATTTCGATATTCATTTCTTCTACCGCCAGAATCCTGATAAGTTG
>JBBDIH010000301.1:0-1796 GCA_040880505.1 Minisyncoccota bacterium | reverse complement strand
TTTTGTTGCCAGTTGTAAGTTGCCATGAGCCGAATATATCACTTATTCGGCTCAATATAAAGTAAAATATGAGCCGATTAGACTACTTATTCGGCTCATTCGGCTCATACTGTTGTTCTATGTTATACTCCGGAAGCAGATCCCCGATCGTATCATCCAGCCGCAGGTGTCCATCCTCGTATAATTGCATGATCGCCACAGAGGTAAACAGCTTGGATATGGAGCAGACGCTGCAGAGCGTATTGGTCGCCATTGCCAGACCTGTTTCTAAATCTGAGTTCGTTGAGTTTAGTGACTTGCGATCTGAATGTCTGCAGCTCAAAATTTGAGAGTAAGAAATAAAATACTTATCTTTCACGTTAGTAACGCAATGCATTAGTAATGATAAAAGAATTTGGTGATAGAGAATCCGAAAAAATTTGGAATGGCATTCGGTCGAAAAAATTACCAAATGAAATTCAGAATGTTGCCCGCAGAAAATTTAGAATGATCAATAACTCGCAGGACTTAAATGATTTAAGAATTCCTCCTGCAAACAGACTGGAAAAACTGAAGGGTAATATGAAAGATTATCACAGTATTCGA
The DNA here is from genome assembly GCA_040880505.1 of Minisyncoccota bacterium. GTDB lineage: Bacteria > Patescibacteriota > Minisyncoccia > UBA6257 > GWB1-50-10 > JBBDIH01. The sequence goes on along the minus strand of JBBDIH010000301.1, from coordinate 1,211 downwards.
ATAAATGACCAGTGGAGAATTATTTTTCAATGGATAAATAATGATGCGTACGATGTTAAAATAGTTGATTACCATTCATAGAAAGGAATATGGAAAAGTTGAATAACATACACCCGGGCGAAATTTTATTAGAGGAATTTTTAAATCCTATGGACATTTCGGCGTATCGTTTGGCGAAGGAAACATTTATTCCACAAACACGAATTTCGGCGATTATTAAGGGAAACAGGAGAATTACTGCCGATACGGCATTACGTTTCTCTAAATTTTTCGGAACCAGCGCTAAATTTTGGCTGGGATTACAGGATGATTACGATCTTGAAGAAGAAAAAAACGAGAAGGAAAATGAACTTAATGAGATCATACCAATGAAAGGTAACGCCGCATAATATGCAATAAGCAATGCGTTCAAAGATTCACCTGATACCTCGTATTCAGTCGACCCGTCTCTCCTAATCGCCTGAACGCCCCAAACATCATCAGATCCTGCAAATCTCATGTGGCAGTTACTTTGAGTGTTTTTGTGAGACTCACATATTTTCTGGCATTCATCCCACCCTCAAAACCTTTCGAACCTTCGTTCAGCAATAGGTCGAAAAAACAGATCTTGAACTTTTAATTTCTGTAGTTTTCAGGATTCTCACCCATTTTTTTGAATTCATTCATCGTGAACAGAAATGCGGCGATAAGCAGGATTGTGACAAAAACACCAAAGGAAAAGATTCCGGAATCCATTACAGTTTCCTCGCATTAATGAGACTGAGTTTAAAGTAAGCTCCAAAGGCCAGAATGGAGGGAACCCAGATTCCGACATAGAGACCTTCTTCTCGAAAGCCGGAAAACCAGATCGCAATGGAAGCAATCATAGAGATAATGGCTGCCGCCAAAATCAGATAGTCTGAAGTGGTAAAAAATTTATTCATTTGTGTCTGTTTTAAGTATAAACCATTATATGGTAGTTCAAATTATATTTGTCTAACTTGAGATGAGATCAAATCGTTCACTCTTTCACTCAATTCCAACTAGCTGGTTCACGAAAAAGGTCTCCAGTAAGGTGCCCCGCTCAGGGGTGGACTTTAATGCATAACTAAAGTTGGTGTTTTCAAGGAATATTTTATCCGGTTTTTGAAGAGCCGAAAATCGGTTTTTGGTTTTTAACAGAACCAAAGCTATCGAACAACTCACCCGGTCTAAGGCCAATATCTATAGTA
>JBBDIH010000300.1:0-1817 GCA_040880505.1 Minisyncoccota bacterium | reverse complement strand
GTCAGCAGTTATGTTTAATATCGCTCTTGTTTGTGTAGCTGAGTCTTGTACAGAATCTGTAATTCTTAATCTACTTTTAAAAATCTTATATGGCTCATATTCTTCTAATTGAAAGCGTAATACTGCTGCCTTTTGATGTGAATTACTCGTACATAGATAAGATGCCAAAGGAATAAGTGGATAATACAAGTTATCATCTTCTTTTATGAATCCTAACTCAACAGCCATAAGAATTGCATATTGAGCATTATCAGTATTCGTTGTTAAAAAATTAGCGACAAGTTGAACGTCTGCGCCATCTCTTTTTAGTAGTACAGCCTCAACAGAGGATATAATTTCTTCAGCTGTTGTTTGATAAATATTGAAGGGCATTATTCTTTATATTCATTCAATTCTTCGATAATTGTCTTAATCTTACCACCCAGCCCTTCAAGATCATCAGGAGTAGCATTTATTCTTAGCTCAATATTGATATTAACACCTGAGGTTTTCATTGAACTAATAAAATGTCGCGAAGATTCTAACTCATCATTTACTTCGGGTTTAGATTCTGGAAATTCAATTGGCTCATTAGTCGAATTATTTGCAACAAGTTTATCTCCATCAGTGATTAGCATTTCAGATGCTAAAAGAATATCAACTACGGCTCTAGAGCCTGTCATAACAGATTTTGATTTTTTTTCACCAGAACTAAATGCGATATGATTTTCCAATTGAGAGGAGTCCATACCCTTCCTAATTTTAACAGCTTGGACCATTTTTGTAAGAAAATCACTTTCATTAATGACCTCTTGCCATGCTTTAGGAACTTCTTGTTCAATTTCATGCTCTAAAGCTCTGCCTAATTTCAAGCCCTTTTGAGTAATCTGTTTTTTATTTCCCCCTTCAATGATTTCCACATTTGCTAAAAAAGCATTATTTGCACTTACATTGGTTTTGCCAATACCTGATGTGTGGGCTATATCATCTAAACTACACGCTCTATCAAGAGTACTGTATGCAATAATAATCTTAGACAATTCCTCATAAGAAGAACGAGGTAATTTTATTTTTTCCATTTTTTATTAATTCATTATTCAAAAGTTGTACTAAAATAGCCATTTGGGTGAATAAACAAATTTTTTTTACCAAGTAGGCTCTATAACATCTTTTTCTTCATAAAACTTTCTGCCCCGCACTCCGTCGAATAGTAATCCAATTATCTTATTCGTGCAAATCGAGTCACAATTAAGTCCGAAGAGTGTTTATCAGCAGATTCAGACTATCCGAAGGAAGCGCAATAGTTTTTTAGAAAAACTGTAAGTGGTTTTGCAAAGCCTTCTGGAAATGGATCATTCAAAAATAAATCCTTTCAAATACACGGATTTTTATCCATTTTATCATCAAAATTAATACAGAGCATTTAAAGCAAACCTATGTTCGAGCAGGCGTTTAACAACATCGATAACGCGCTATGGAAAGATGCCGGGTGCGATAGTGAACTTGATTATATAGAACAGACATCCTGGGTGCTGTTTCTTAAATACCTGCATGACCTGGAGCAGGAGAAGGCCGAGGAAGCCGAGCTGCAGGGGCAGGAGTACAGCTACATCATAGATGAAGCCTACCGCTGGGATACCTGGGCCTACCCGCTGAATGCAGACGGGGAGCTGGACCATAAAGCCCAGCTGACCGGGGATGATCTGATCGACTTCGTGAATGAAAAGCTTTTCCCCTACCTCAAAAAGTTCCGACAAGATCATATTGAGAACCCCCAAACCATAGAATATAAAATCGGGGAGATCTTCGGGGAGATCAGGAACAAATTCCAAAGCGGA
>JBBDIH010000299.1:0-1829 GCA_040880505.1 Minisyncoccota bacterium | reverse complement strand
TTTCAATCTTTGGCCGCACCTGTGCCAGGATATTTCCGGTGTCCACTCCTTTGGATATATAATGTAAGCAACCACCGGCATATTCATAATCCTGATGATATAACGCCCAAAATAAAGTATCATTCCCCCTGTATTGAGGAGCCATTCCGTAATGGTTGTTGATGGCAGCGATTTTGGGAATTCGGATAATGGCTTCTTTCAAAAGGGGTGCCTGGGAAGTGAAAATAATATCCGGATTTAACCCTTTAATAAGGGCCTCGCCTTTATCTGTATTAATCTCCTTAGAAGGAAATTGAATCTTTTCACAGTCTAATCCTTCATACCCATTATTCTTGAAATACCTGCTTAACTCGAAGTTATGCAGCTTTTTGAGGATTTTTTTTCCTTTTTTATTAACCCAATTTCCGAAGTTTATTTCAGTCACCTTTTTGGATTCAGCAAAAAGATTGATGAGCGTCACATTGGTGAAATTACGAATAATTTCCTGTACCACTATCCTATCACGAGGCGCTAGTCCACTGATAATTACAATTTTCATTTCAATAATGTATAAAAAACATTTGGTGCTGACAAAATAAATAGATAATATCGTGCCATTCAAAGAATTTATTAAATTCGGAACATTTAAATATGTGAAATGTTTATAACTTATGTTTCGCAGTACAAGTTTCGTCACAATTTTTGCCTGAAACCGCCAAAACTATATTTTATTCCTTTATTAACTAATAATTTTTGACCCCCCTGGGGTCCGTCAACAAACAGATAAGAACTGTAGAATGTGAATTTAATTAAACTTTAAACCAATGTGCGAAACTTAAGTTACTTTATACTTCGAATAGTAAACATTGGTTTTTAATACCCAATGAGGCCTTACTTCTTTCAGATTTTTTAACAATTCAGCAAATGGATCTGACTCATTAAATTTTTTAACGAACATTCCATAATTCCATGTACTGCTCAATAGAATATGAGCCAATTCCTTCGCATCCACAGTAATTTCGATTTGCTCCTTATTCGACTTCATTTTGTCAAAGTCGGTTTGATCATCAAAATTGACTTCAAAATCATAATTACCGGGTTTTTCTTTTCTTTTGATTTTATTTTGGTCCAAAACATCATCCAAAATTATTCCAAAATCATAGCTTATGATTATCGAATTATCATGGCATATTCTAAAGAGTTCTTTTATCAATAAGGGTGATTTGGCATAGTTCAAAGATCCGGAAAAAGTAACAAGATCGATTTTTCTGTTATACATTGGAATGGTATGGCCATCATATAAAAGAAATTTTACGTTTTTACCGGATTTGGCTTTATTTAACATGGCAGCGCTGGGATCAATACCATACACTTTAGTACAATATTTGGCCAATGCCATGGTAGATATTCCGGTGCCACAACCAATATCCAGCCCGTTTTCAAATGTCTCTTTCCTTGAAAGGCATTTCTCAAGAATAAATTCATGAAGCTGGGGTCGATAGGCGGCATAATGCCTGGCGGTTATTTCATTGTATTCTTCTTTCTTCTCCATGAGATTGGTCTTCCTTTTTACACCCGTAAAGGCTGCCAGCAAATGAACGCTAAAATCCTGAGTCGACGTAATTTCGAAAAAAAACCGTCATCGGTAGAATTAACATTTTTTAAAACGCAGAAATCGGGATGACGATGGGTTTTTTTCAATATATGGGTATATAAACATCTCACTATTTATTAGATAATTGTGAGTTAAAGGTTATTTTTGGTATTATAGGCTTTTTTTATTGTACTTTTGGCCCTTAAGAAACAGTTTTAAAATGTCTTGCCTTGCCCAAACCAAACCCGAAGCCTGA
>JBBDIH010000298.1:0-1835 GCA_040880505.1 Minisyncoccota bacterium | reverse complement strand
AAATTAATTTTATAATTATGTCATCCCGTCAAGTAACAAATTGGATTTCTCTTTCGGATATGATGACAGGATTGATGCTTGTTTTTCTATTAATTGCTGTACTCAGTATCTCGCAGGTTGTTATAAAAGAACAAGAGCGACAAGATTTATTAAATGAATATGATTTATCCAAGGAAGAAATTTATAATGACCTCGAGGATGCATTTGGTGATAAAAAAGAAGATTGGGGAATTGAAATAAGCCGTGATTTGAGTATTAAATTCCAAAACCCAGATGTTTTATTTGGTTATCTGAGTGCTGATATTTCTACTGAATTTAATATTATTTTAGATGAATTCATTCCGTTGTACCTAGAAATAATAAATAAAGATAAATATCAAGATAAAATTAAAGAAGTCCGTATTGAAGGCCATACTGCAGAGTGGCCCGACTACATGTTTACAGTTAAATTATCACAAGATAGAGCGAATGCTGTTTTAAGTAATATACTCAATAATACTTATTACAATAATTTAAGCACTAATGTTAAAGATAAAATAAAGTTCTCGTTTACTGCGAACGGTTTAGGCAATGGAAGAACATTAGATTCTAATGGTGAATTTACATATTTTTCAGGTGAAAGTGTAAGTACTAATTCTCGCCGGGTTGAATTTAGGATTGTTACAACAAGTGATGAGTTGATTGAAGAAATTATTAATAGGCAAAAATAAAATATTATGACATTAATGACATTATTTATAGTAGTTTGGGTTACGTTAACAATTTATATTCCATATAAGTTTAGAGAACGAGGTATCCAAGAGATGCAAACAATTGCAACAACATTTGGTATCTTAGGAACATTTATTGGTATTATTGTTGGTTTGGTTAATTTTGATACTTCAGACATACAAAATGCCGTACCATTATTACTTGATGGTTTAAAATTTTCTTTCATAACGTCTATTTTTGGAATGATGACTTCATTGTTTATTGGACTTTTCCCACATAAATTTGGACACGGAATTGAGAATGCAGAAGGATCAGTGGAAGACAAAGATAAATCAGAGCCAGAATTACTTGCAGAATTACTTTCAGAAATGAAAACTTTAAATGGGAATATATCTGGAGAAAGTGATACAACTTTGATTACTCAAATCCAAAAGATGAGAACAAATATTGTTGATAAACAAGATGACCTCAATAAGGCCTTCGATAAATTTGCCGAAAGCATGGTTAATAGTAATATCGATGCTCTCGCAGAGGCTATTGAAAAAGTCATGGGTGATTTCAATACAACAGTTAACGATAAATTAAGTAAAGCATTTGATGACTTTAGAAAATCTGTAGAAAATCTTAATGTTTGGCAATCTGAATATAAGGATCAGATATTATCTCAAACAGAAAATTTAAAATCAATGAAGACTTCTATGGATACTACAGTAGATAGTATTAATAGTGTGAAAAATTCTTTTGAAGATATTGTTTCGGTCAAAGAAAAATTCGATGAACTATTGAAGAATCTAAATGCTCAATTGCAAGGTGGTTTAGATTTTGCATCTTCTATGAAAGATTTAACAACTGATCTTGAGGGGTCTGGAAAAGTTATTAAGGAAGAAATGAAAGAAATTACTTATGGAGCCGCCACTGAAATGGAGAAAACGATGAATAAGACTTTAGCTGATTTTGGAAGTAGTTTAGCAGATATCTCTGGTAAATTAGCAGAAGATTTTGGGAGGATACAACAATCATTTGAAAATTCAGAAAAAAAATAGTATATATGGAAAAAAAAGAATTAAACAAAAAAATCTCAGATATAGAAAGAAATAAACAAGCCATAAAACAAAAGATTCGAG
>JBBDIH010000297.1:0-1841 GCA_040880505.1 Minisyncoccota bacterium | reverse complement strand
CTAGCCAGAGAAGGAAAAGATTTTAAAATGCCAGAAAGAGAAATAGAGATCTACGAAATAGAATTACTAAATTATAAATATCCAAAATTAGAAATAAGAGTTTTATGTTCTTCTGGTACATACATAAGAACTCTAGCCGAAGATATAGGCAAAAAACTAAACACAGGAGCATATCTAACAAAACTTATCCGAACAAAAGTAGGAGAACATAAAGTAGAAGACTCCATAAAACTAGAAGACTTAAGTAAAGAGGTTTAGTTCCTCGGAGATTTATTCCCTCGGCGAGACGTAAATCTCTGATTTAAGCCTCCCGAGGGCATAAATTTTAGTCGCAGACCTCCGAGGACCTAAACACTAAAAATCAGATTCATTACATTAACTTGATTTTTTTTTATGTGTATATATAATATAAATACTATGATCACTGCCCCTACCTCACGGTAAGGGCAGTTTTTTATTTAATAGTTATTAATTTATAATATAACTATATGGAAAAACCCAAAAAAGAAAGAGTTGCCATCTATATTGACGGTAGTAATTTCTTTAAATATTTAAAGGATAAAGAAATTTCTTTTCCAAAAGGGGTAAAATTTAGTTATGAAAAATTCATTGATTTTTTATTAGAAGATAGAGAATTAGTTTCAAAAAGATATTATGTCGGAATTGCTAGAAACTTTGATAATTCTAAAAAAAGTAAAAAACTAGTTAGAGGTCAGCAAAAATTTCTTTCCAAAATAGAAAATGATGGATTTACGATTAAAAGAGGAAGATTAATGTATGATAGAGGTGATGTTAGAGAAAAGGGTACTGATGTAAAAATAGCAACAGACATGATAATAGGGGCAGTTGATGATTTATACGATACAGCTATTCTGATTAGTTCTGATACAGACTTAATTCCCGCAATTAAATATATAAAATATAAAGAAAAAAGAATGGAGTATGTAGGATTTTCTCATTCTCCTTCTCTAGGAATACAAAAACATGTTAATTCCTCTTTACTTCTTGATTCAAAACTAATAAATACTTTTAAAGTAGATTAATGAAATACTTCTCAACTTCAAAATTCTTTTTATACCTAGTGCCTTTTACGGCACTAATTTTCACGCCTAGTGTTCATTTTCCATACATACTAGGCAAATACGCATTCTTTAGAGGAGTGGTTGGCTTGGCTTTAATCTTCTTCTTTTTAGGAATAATATTCAGTAATAAATCTCAACATTACTGGGATAAACTTATAAATTCTATTAAATCTCCTTTGGGCATAGCTTTAGGAGTTTTTACTTCTATATTTTTACTAGCCGGATTCCTTGGAATAGATCCTCATTACTCTTTTTGGTCTAATTTCGAAAGAGGCGAAGGAGGACTACAAATCTTATTTTTATATTCTTTCTTTATTCTTCTATCTACATTTTTCACAGAAGAAAAAGAATGGAAAAGATACTTTGGAGTTTTCATAATCACTGCAGCTGCCTCAATTTTATGGGGATTATTTAATGGTTTAGGTGTTATTTCTGGAGATGGAAATACTCTAGCCGAAATGTCTAGATTTTATGGATCTCTAGGTAACCCAGCATACTTTGCTACTTATCTATTATTCGCTTTATTTTTCTCAACTTATCTTCTTCTTTCAGAAAAAATAAAAGCAAAGGTCAAAAGCAAGGGCTGGTTAATTGCATCAATAGTTGCCTTTATAATTTTCTTTCTTTGGGCTGCTACCAGAGGTGCCTTTCTAGGCCTTATAGGGGCATCAATTGTTGGGGCTGTGTATTTATTCATAATCAACAAAAAGTGGCGTAAACCTATAGTTATAATCGCATTAATAGGTGTTGTAATACTGG
>JBBDIH010000296.1:0-1842 GCA_040880505.1 Minisyncoccota bacterium | reverse complement strand
AAAACATATTTTTTGGGAGATTGGAATCATCGGTGAGCTACAATAGTATACTTCGAACCCATTGGTTTCGGGCCGAAATACAAGTTTATAATCATTAAACAACCGTTGCGTTTCTTTTGTGGCAAAAAAACGGAATCCTTCCAGCGTACCATGACCACTCCCCTCACTAAAAGTGACCTTAAAGAATCGATTGTATGCGATAATGAATCCCATAGAAAACTCCTGATTACATAAGCCCCGAGTTGAGTTGAATGGTATCTATTTCCGGGCCTTCCTTTTTATCCTGCGGCTGAATTTTCACAAGGCGTATTTTATACAGAAGGGAGAGAAAGTGTGTACCCCCGGAGATACTCCAAATATGGTTCAAATTCTCAAAATCAAGCTGTTGCAGATCCAGTATCAGTTTATGAACACCTTCAGGAAATGGATTCTCCGGACGTTCATTATCCGAAGTAAACCATCGCTTATTCTGAAAAAACTGAACCGTATCTTCAAGACGCTGCAGGCTGGTTCCATAATCTTCAAATTCAAAGGCCATCACCGTATTTAAATTTAAAAACACCGGGGGTTCCTTATAAAAAAGCTTGTTGTTTTCCCGGATAAAATGAGGCCTGTTTTTTAGCGTATGTTCCTCTTCAACATTCAAAAGCGATAGTACTATACCCTGTGCACTCTCCTCTTGTAGCTTTTTGAGATTATCAAGATTCACATCTGAGGTATCCAAACCAAGGCCAAAAGCCAGTTCTTCAGTCAGATATTCCAGTGTTCGCTTGATCATATTTAAACAACATTCAAATTATTCAGAGATACAAACTCAAAATTGAACCTGTGATCATGATTATGCTGCTACCTTTTTCAATTCCCCCTTCGTCCGGGAATTAGTTCCAATAAAATGGTTCACATTTTCGATTCCTGCGAATAGAATGGAAAGTAGATTACCCCATCGATTTTATTATGAATAATTAATTTGAAAATTTCACTACCTAACTTTACTACCGAATTTTTCAAATTTCTTTTTCAGCTGCATCTCCTGCATCATTTTAATCTCGGTGGGAGAACAGTCCATATGGTAGTTTATGTATTTATTTAAAGCGATCTCATCAGAAACACCATATTTCCTGGCAATTTCAAAATTGGACCGGTTACTTTCACGCAACTCTTCAGATATTTTTTTCAGCCTGATATATTTCAGATATGCATAAGGCCGGACTTCAAAACATCGCTGAAATTTCCGGGCAAATTCTTTGGGGCAGTGGAATTGCATTAACTGTGACCAGTCTCTTACGCTGACAATAGTATTAAGATTTTCGTGCAACACTTCTATCGATTTGGATATTCGATCAGAATTCTCCATAACTTCCTCTTCCTTTGATTTTTCTCTGTTCCTGAACTATGTACTTCTCTGAACCTCCTCCTATTAATTCATGAGGAACGAGTATGCAAATTGTTACAGATTTTTTTGTAATTCAAAATTATTATCAAAATTCAGAGTCCACCAGAATTCTCCGCACCAAATTATTTTATGCAGGCTCACAGAATGAATTGTCGCAACAGCAATCAATATTCTCTCTCACTGCCATCCTCAACCTATCTGCTGTATCACTGAATCTATATCTATTTCAGACTGACAGTTGAATTATTTGGGTTAAACTTGTCCTGCTTGTCAAAAATGACAGCAAGTCATGCAAAGCTCATTTTTTTACTTTTCACCAGTTGAATATGGTACACATCGAATAATTGGTTGACTTGTATAAGTCTTTATTATCTATACGTAATCTGACAATTAAATATGCCAAATTACTGGTAAAATTAATTCTATGTCCATCACTTTAAATTCATATT
>JBBDIH010000295.1:0-1854 GCA_040880505.1 Minisyncoccota bacterium | reverse complement strand
TCAGCATCAATTTCTTGGTACTCACAAACTCCCCGGCGCGGATGCGGTAAATATAAAATCCACTGGACAGACTCGAAGCCTCAAAGGTAACCGTGTGCCATCCTGCACTTTGTTTATTGTTTACAAGTGTTTTAATCTCTTGCTCTAACATATAATAAATCAATCATTTTAGTAAATGATTAATATGGCGTATCACTTTTTATATCGAACTATAGGAACTATAAAGCCAAATGATAGAAACTACTGAAACTATTCCCGATATAATCCACAAAGTGGTATAGGTGTTAGTTGCCCTTTCTATGTTTTCAGCATTTTTGTTTTGAGGTTCATTAGCCTTCTCCATTTTACGGTATTCATTGCATGCCTGATCCTTTTGTATATATAGCTCATATTCCCTATCAGTCATTTCATTAATATCCATTTTCTTAAGTGCTATATACACTGAATCCTCACAAGGATTTTCTAATTGGCTTTTTAATTGCATCTCTAAGCCAGTAAATGGATCTAAATTAGCTGCAAAGTTATCTATTGCCTGTGTATTGATTTCAGGTGCATCTAAACTCATGTTTTGTGCATTGACATTTATTGTTATCAGTGCTATGAAGGCAAGTAAGAAAATATTTTTAAGCATATCTTTTCCCTTAGTTTTATAATTATTAATCTTAATATAAGTTAAATTATAAGTTCTTAGTAAATCTATATGCATGTACTGTTGGAGTAAGAACATATAAACATGTTCTTATTTTGTTATAATTTTCTTATCGTGTAGTTAAACCAATACATAAATCTAAATTCGGGACAAATGAAAAAAATTACATTTTTAATCAGTTTATTAATTTCTTTATTTCTTCTTGGTAGCTGCGCTACTATAATGAAAGGTACAGAGCAAACGATAACAATTAATTCCAATGTAGATAATGCTGATATATATTTGGAAGGTATTAAAATTGGCGAAACACCTTTTGTTGGAAAGATTAAAAAAAACAAAGATGCTTTGAGGGTAGAGAAAGAAGGATACAAACCATACACCCTTAGCTTATCTAAAAACCTTGAACCTATATTTTGGGGTAACATAATTAGTGGGGGAACTTTAGGAAGTATCACAGATTTTGCAACAGGTGCAGCTTATGCTTACTCGCCATCAAGTTATCAAGTAGAAATGTTTAAGGAAGGCGAAACTGAAACAGCTTTTTTACAAAGATTTGAACTCAGAAAATATGCACTGACCTATACAACCGATATTTCCATTGATATAGGAAATGATGGTGGAAAATATTTACAAACAATTATTGAATTGGCAGGACTCGAATACAATGACGATACTATAAAAGTAATAGAAGATAAATTTGATGAAGCAAAAGGAAACAAAGTTATATTTGGCAATAAAATTGTCGACCTAATTAAGTCTTAATTGACTTTTATTTCAAAAAAGTGGATATGGATTATCATATCCACTTTATTTTTTTTAAGCCCTTGCAAATCGTATTCACAAGATATTTCTTCTGACTCATTAGAAGTCGATAGTGAAATAAATCCAAAGTTTCATCAACTATACATCGTCTTCGCTGGACCTTATCCTGCTAATCCTTCCTCAACTTTTGGTCATTTATTTTTATTAATAGATTCAAGTACTGACTCAAATAAAACTATTCAACTTTGGGATGCAGTCAACTATGCAGCAGATGTTAGTTCTCACTCTGGGTTATCTCTTTTTTATAATGGTCTGGTAGGAAATCTCAAAGGCAATTTTGAGGTGGTGCCTTTTTACAAGAAAATTCAAGATTATTCATATGCAGAATCACGAGATTTATGGTTATTCCCTATCAAGCTTAATGACAAAGAGAAACAACGCTT
>JBBDIH010000294.1:0-1876 GCA_040880505.1 Minisyncoccota bacterium | reverse complement strand
AATCTATGGGGGACTACCAAAAATATTTGACGACATTATATTATTGATTGCCAGTGATATGTGGATATCGTTAAAAATGACGTTATTTTGTAACAGGTTGATTTACCGACAATAACAAAAATAAAATACTTTTGGCTTAGCTGTTTTTTAGACCAAAATTTTCAAGTTGGGTTAAAAGTTTCTACAAATGCTCGCCAATAAGGGCTCAGAAAGTAATAATACAGGTATTTTTCATTTACAAGTTTTTTATTTACCCTTATTAATGCCATTCTTCTTCCTAAACACCCTCTGAAATTTTCAGGAATTAGAGCATACCTATGTAATGTTGCCTCATAAGAAAAAACGATATCACTTTTCTTCGGAATAACTCTTTTGGTCCATTTAGGAAATTCATTTTCAGAAATATGTCTAATATCTGAATAATTTATCCCTCCTTTTTCATCTATGTTTTTTATTCCTAAAAAAATAGGACCAGATTCTGATGGTTTTGGGGTAGCATGAGGCCCATCGTAAAAACCAACCATGATATCCTTAAATTGGTATTCTGTTTGATTCTTCATGATAAGAGAACTTTTCCAGAAGCAACTATTTGTTTACCTAATTCTTCTGCTCGAATAGATTTATGATCAAATTCCCGTAACAAGTTATGCATCTTTTCTTTAAACTCATTTCTTGTTATTGAATCATCTTCAATCTCTACCCCCACATACCTTCCAGCATTCATCGAATAATCCTGTTCATCCGCATATTCTGTTTTATCCGCTAATTTACATAATCCTACCACATCTGCATATTTGGCTTCAGGAAAACGGCTTTGAAGCCAGTTCATATTATTATACCAATAAGCAAAATCATCAGTTGCTGTAATGCATTCCTGTAGGGCTTCATCTAGCATTTTATCCGCCCTTAGAAGTCCCAGCTCGGTCCAGGTTTTATCGGATTTGATTTTCAAATTTTTATCTACCAATTGCCAAAGTGATATCAATTGGTCTACCTCGGCTTTGAAAATGTCAATATCATTTTTATTACTGTTTACAACCGAGGAAAAATAGGCTGCTATTTGTTTCTGAGCATTGTTTTCTAATGGTACAGCATGGAGTGGATGCTCAGGAATAATGCTTTCTTCATTTGATGAGAAATATATTCTTTCAAACGAATTAACCTTTTGGAAAAAGTCAGCCTCTTCCAATTTTTCCTTTTTGGCTGGACTAAGCTTGCTTTTAGAAGCAAGGGTATATTGTTTTAAGGCCTTCAAATTGGCATCTAAAATTTCATTTAATTTGGGATAAAATTCATATACCTTACCGAAGGCATCTGCAGCTTGGAGGATATAATGGTTAATCAACTCCAGGTACCTTTCTGTTTCGCCTCTATATAGCCGGACAATTGCCGCCAGGTTCTGGATCTGCTCTTCTTTCCATTCTCTATGGGCCCGGTCAATTTGGTGATAGGTATTCCGTGCATCGATAAACAATATTTTATCCTTTCTGTCTGTATGGGCCTTTTGCTGGTCAAAGAACCACAGTGTAGCCGGAAGGGTAACGGTAAAAAACATATTGGAGGGCATAGATACCATACAGTCCACTATACCGGAATCTACAATTTTCTTACGGATGTCATACTCGGAATTTCCGGCATCAGATGCGGAATTGGGCATTACAAACCCGGCCCTGCCATTTTTATTTAGGGAGGTGGCAAACAATGAAACCCAGAGGTAATTTGCATCAGAAATAGAATCATTGGTTTTTTTCCCTTTGTTTTTCGGTAACCCATAGGTATAAAACCGGGGATCATTTTTGACGGTACTTTCCTTTACCGATTTCACATTAAAAGGAGGATTGGCCATCACAAAATCAAATTTTCCAAATCCATTAAA
>JBBDIH010000293.1:0-1904 GCA_040880505.1 Minisyncoccota bacterium | reverse complement strand
CGAAAGTCTGGAAACTTATTTGAAATACACGGGACAGAAAGATGCGGAGGGAAACTGGCAATCTTCTAATCGAGATACAGAGGGTCGATTTCATTCGAAATGGTTAAATATGATGTATCCAAGGCTGTTTTTGGCAAAAAACTTACTAAAAGATGATGGAATAATATTTATATCCATTGATGATCACGAAAATCCAAATATTAGAAAGGTCAGTGATGAAATATATGGAGAAGAAAACTTCATCTCACAATTCATATGGAAAAGGCGTCAAAATGTAGATAGCCGTTCAAAAACAGGTGCTTCTGTAGATCATGAATACGTTATCTGTTACAGAAAATCTGAGCTGGGCACTATAAGAGGTGCTGATAAAGACTTAGACAAGTATTCAAATCCAGATAATGACCCAAAAGGTGATTGGATGAGTGCAGATATGACTGGTTTAGCAACAAAAGATCAGCGTCCGAATTTGCATTATGATTTAACAGATCCAGAAAGTGGTATTACTTATGAATGCCCACCTACCGGGTGGCGTTATGAGCCAAAAAGAATGGATAAATTAATTGAGAATGGTGAAGTGATATTTCCAAGTAAACCTGATGGAAGACCAAGAAGGAAGAAGTTCCAAAAAGATTTAGAAAGTGAATTCACTGGCTTTTCCACTATTCTTAAAACAGTATATAACACACACATGGAACGAGAGAGTTAAGATCAATTTTTGGTGAAAAAGAGTATTTCGATTACCCTAAACCAAAGGATTTTTTAAAAATACTTATTCAACAAGGGACATCAAGTGAAGCTAAGGATGAAATAGTTTTAGATTTTTTTGCTGGTTCATGTTCTACAGCACATGCAGTACTTGAATTAAATAAAAGTGACAATAATGGAAGAAAGTTTATAATGGTTCAGTTGCCTGAACCTACAATTGAAGAAACCGAAGCATTCACAGCTGGTTTTAAAAATATAGCCGATATAGGCAAAGAAAGAATCCGGCGGGTCATTCATCAAATCAAAGAGGAGCAAAAGCAAGATAAACAACTACAGCTCGGAGATAACGATGAGAACAAGAATGAACAGGATCTGGGCTTCAAAGTATTCAAACTCACCCCATCCAATTTCAAAGTGTGGGAAGCTCCCGGTGTGGATATTGAGCCGGAGAAATTAAAAGAGCAATTGGATGCATTTTCTGATCACCTCAATTCTGAAAATGAAGAAGAAAGCATTCTGTTTGAGCTTATTCTAAAGTCCGGTTTTCCTCTCACGGCCAACATTGAAAAAGAAGAATTGGCCAGTAAGAATGTATTCAATGTTGAAAACGGCAAACTCATGATCTGTTTGGATAAGGATTTAACTTTCGAGGTCTTGGATGCCATTGCAGAGAAAGAGCCACATCGGGTAATTTGCTTAGATAATGGCTTTACAGGGGATGATGCGGATGCGTTGAAGACCAACGCCGTTCAGCTATTTAAGAGTAAAGAGATTGAGTTTAGAACAGTTTAAAGGTCAATTCTGGTGATCAAAAACGGACAATTGTAAAATATCTGTCAAAAACTTGACAATTATACTATTTTAAATGAACTTTTCGTTCCAAATAATACGTTTAGGAAATAACAATAAACGATGTCAGTTTTACACCATCATAAAAGACGATGATGAATTGAATGAGGCGGTAAAATTTCTGCAAAACGTAAGAAATCAAAAAAGCGATGATTTTAATAGGCTCAAAAAGCGCTACGACACTATCAGAAACAAAACAGGAGCTATATTTGAGTTTTTCAAAGATGAAGGTGCACAAAAAAGTCTTGTCAAGGCTTTGCATGCCGGAGCAAAAAGGGATGGATATTTAAAAGTTAATTCACTTCGATGGTACTGTATCCGGCTAAGTAAACAGTGTGTAATATTTGGAA
>JBBDIH010000292.1:0-1911 GCA_040880505.1 Minisyncoccota bacterium | reverse complement strand
GATCCATGTCTTGCAGTTTACGGCCAAACTCATCATCAGCGGCCAGTTTCAGAAAATCTTCATGTAAATTGAAAACTCGCAGTACATTAAAGTACGCTCCAATTGATACAGAAGATTTCCCCTGCTCAACATGATATAAGGTGGTCCGGTTGATATTGGCACGTTCGGCGACCTGAGTAGTTGTAAGCTTGCGGCGTTTACGGGCCAGCTTAATATTTTCACCAAGCTCTTCTAAGATTCTGCGGTGCTGGGGAAATATTTTCTGTTTCTTTGATTTCATAGTGTTGAATATTTTCAACAAAAATAATCTAATTGTTTATAATAAACAACATTACTTATGAATATGAAATATTGACATGAGTTCAAGATTAGCTCTGTGAAGTGGGCATTCTGTGCGCTTAATACCACTATAAAATATATTTTTTTTGAAAAGATAGAGCGCAAAAATTAATACAAACGGGTAAATCGCACTTTAAGAACTATAAGGGAATACAATTTATTGCGAAATATGCCTGCCAATTAATCTGGTTGACAATTATGAACAAGTCATTAATCGATCTCACTTAAAATTGTCTGCAATCAGATCGGGTGGCCCGATGAGGCGTTCCAAATTGGGGTGTTGGGGTCGGGTCCGGTCCTCCGTCTTTGGTCCCTGGTCGGCGAGTGTATAAGGGAAATAAAAAAGGCTCGCTATCTTAAACAGCGAGCCTTATGGTACGCCCGGAAGAAAGGAAAATTGTTTACTCTGTTGCCTTTAAATGCACTTTATTGATCAATAACTGCCGATTTTAGTTTTCCTTTAAGTGAGTAAAGAGAAGGTAAATGAACATTTTGTTTGTTTTTTTTTCTTGCCATAATTCAATGAAAATTGACTCAATTCTATGTATCTTTAATAGTGACAGAGGGAGTAAAAGTTTAAACCAAATGAAGAACCATTATTAAGAATAACAATTGCAAAAGGGAGTAACAGCCATGGAATTAAAAGATTATGGGGCAAACCCATTCGTAACTGACATAGAAAAGGCAACTAAAGAGAATACTAATTATAGAACTGCCTTATGGACAGGCAGTCATCTTCAGCTGACCTTGATGAGCATCGAGGTTGGTGAGGATATTGGTTTAGAAGTCCATCACGATATTGACCAGTTCCTTCGTATTGAAGATGGAAAAGGTCTTGTACAGATGGGTGATAGTGAAGATCAGCTGGATTTTGAGGAGAAAGTAGAAGATGACGATGTTGTACTTGTGCCTGCCGGCAAGTGGCACAACATCAAAAACACAGGAGACGAGCCACTTAAGGTGTACTCTATTTACGCACCGGCTGAACATCCTCATGGCACGGTTCACGAAACAAGAGCCGATGGTATGGCCGCTGAATAGAATCAAGATCATTAAAGTCTGATCAAAAAAAACATAAATTCCCCGGCAGCAGTCGGGGAATTTTTTGATCATTAGATTTATTTTGAGTGCGGATCAGGATTATTGAAAATCAACCTGTCCTAATATTAAGTAATTCGCCACTCTGTAGATAAATTTTTGTGATTCACCTTTTAAAAGCCAACACACGCTAAAAAGTAAGCCGGGTAAGTACATGGATCGATATAGCCATTACAATATCCCGAACAGCCATATCCATACTTAATCGCTGAACGGTAAAAAGTTTACAAATATTTACTTTTAACACCAGTTAGTCTGTTTTTATACCTGATTTGGACATGAATAACCGAATAAAAGCCGCATAACTATTTGTTGTTTAAAAGGTGGGATAGCTGAATTCCCGATCGGATTTGCGAACAATCCCTGATGCTTTTATTGGGCTACAGTTATACAAAACATAACCCTTAAATCAGTAGTGCCCGGTTAAGCAAATTTATGATTCCTGTAAGTCATTGCTGTTCAGTCTAATAAGTA
>JBBDIH010000291.1:0-1916 GCA_040880505.1 Minisyncoccota bacterium | reverse complement strand
TCACTATTTCAACATTAATTAAACCAATCGATTCCTTAGATCATAGTTCTGCTGTTCAATTTAGTTTGCTAAAACAACACGGAGAAGATGAGGAGTCACTAAGCCTACCAGAAGTATACAATGGACTAGGTTATCAAAACCTTATATCAATGGTTTTTAAGCTCATTCGGTTTCGAGATGAATGGATGAAAACTGGTAAAGCGGAGACGGCAGAGTTCGACAATGCTGATGAGGTAGTTTACAAACCTCTCCATTTGGTATTAGTCGAAGAACCAGAAGCTCATCTACATGCTCCGGTTCAACAAGTTTTTATTAAAAAGGCTTATGAAGTACTCCGAAATGATGAAAACCTGAAAGACAAAACAGAATTTTCTACCCAATTAATAGTAAGTACTCATTCTAACCATATCGCACATAAAAGTAACTTTAGTGCTTTAAGATACTTTAAAAGGATACTTCCTAAGAATAAAAAATCAATACCTATATCTGTTGTAGTTAATCTTTCCGAGACATTTGGAAGTGAAGATGAGACAACAAAATTTGCAATTCGATATTTAAAAACTACACATTGTGATTTATTTTTTGCAGATGCCGTATTAATGGTTGAAGGTTCTGCTGAAAGAATGCTTTTGCCACATTTTATAGAACACAATTTCCCGGAACTTGCCAAAACCTACATTTCTCTTTTAGAGATCGGGGGAAGCCACGCTCACCGACTTAGATCTTTAATTGAAAATCTTGGAATAATTACTCTAATAATCACTGATCTGGATGCTTCAAAGGATGGCAAAGCAGTATTACCTAAAATGGGAGACATGCAAAAGAGTGGGAATAAAACTTTAAGAGATTGGATACCAAAAAAAAATGCTCGATGATTTAGTTGAACTCAATGGTGCAGCTAAGTTATCAAAAGACCAAAAGATAAAGATTGCTTATCAGATACCGATTGATGTAAAACTTGATGAAGATGCTGATGAACCCAATAAGGTTGTTCCATATACTTTTGAAGACGCCTTAGCCTATGAAAATATTTCACTCTTTAAAACTCTGGATGGAACTGGTTTGATTTCGAAATTTAAAGAAGCTATGGAGTTGAATAATATAGAAGACTGTTCTCAGAAACTTTTTGATGACTTACGAAAAGGAGAAAAGGCAAAATTAGCACTTGATTTACTCTTCCTTAAAGATCCCTCAGAGTTGAATATACCAAGTTATATTAAAGAAGGGTTGATATGGTTGGAGGCTCAACTAAGCTCGGAAAATTTACTAACAGTTATTGTAAAATTAGATAGTATTAAAAATGAGTGATTCTGATAAAATAATATCTAAACTGGATAATCAATTATATCAATTTTTACATCTTGATGATCCAAAGAGCTTTTTTTTGTTTTCGGGGGCTGGCTCGGGTAAAACTAGATCTCTGGTAAATGTTCTAAAAAAAATTAAGGGGGATTTAAAAAAGAAACTTTTATTAAAAGGGAAAAGGGTAGCCGTAATTACTTATACAAATGCTGCACGTGATGAAATAAATGATCGTATAGAGCACGATAATTTATTCTTTGTACGCACTATTCATAGTTTTGCTTGGGACCTTATAAAACCTTATCAAAATGATATACGAGATTGGTTAAATGAGGATACTAAGCTTCGGATTGCAGAAATTGAAAAAAAACATGCAAAAGGACGGCCAGGTTCAAAAGCTCACGAGAATAGAATTAAAAAGCTAGAATCGAAAAAACATCGATTAGAGACTTTATCTCAGATAAAGAAATTTACTTACAATCCAAATGGCGACAACTATTCAAGAGAGTCCGTTAGTCATAGTGAAGTGATTTTTATGTGCTCATATTTTTTATCTGAGAACAATACAATGCAAGAAATTTTAGTTCAAAAATTCCCAATACTCTTAATCGATG
>JBBDIH010000290.1:0-1928 GCA_040880505.1 Minisyncoccota bacterium | reverse complement strand
CCAGTAAAAAATACTGACGTGATCCGTCAAATTTATTAAGCGGTTTGATAATGTAATACTGTCGTAAATTTTTTGGCTGGTCTGCTATGTTATCGAATTTAACAAAACCCCTAACCTCACCAGATAAACCGCTTTGTGTTGTAGTCAAAGTATTTATCAGCTCAATGTCGGGTATCACTTGGTACTGATATAGTAGTGTGAATTTATAATCCTGTTTTTGGCCAAATAAAACACCAACTGTTATCAATAGAACAATGATTATAAGAATTGAAAATTTACGTTCTAAGATTACGTTTTTGACATTTTCTTTCTCCATATATCAATAATACCAGATAAGATAAGGTTGAAAAAGAAAAAATGAAACGTAGACACAGTATAACGCAGGTGGTTTTGTGATTTATTTTTTGTAACCCATTTCTAATACCTTACTTACATCTTTGTCTGCAACTTGAAGAAACAATTTAGTATTACCTAAACAACTACAGGCGTCACACATTTCTCCTCTAGTCTTTTTTTGTTGAATATCATAAAGAGTAATAGCATGCTCATTTTTGTAGAACTCTTTAATTCCTTCATCTATTAGACTCAAATTCATTACTTCATTTTCTTCCCAAGGTTGTTTGTAGTTATCTTGATTTCTTTCATGAACCCAAGGTTGCCAATCTTCTCCACATTGAGTCAAATGTCTATTTACCCAAGTTTTTCCTTGCTCTTGAGGTAGGTTTGTTTGACTACTCCAAATCCATAAACTAGCAACCAAGATAATTCCAATTGCCAGTAAAATTATTCCAATTGTGGATTTTTCCTTCATAATAATCTATTAAATTTCTTTTTCTTAATAAAATTTTTGGGCAATTTATATTCTATTGTCCAACGGGAAATATGTCATCAGCTGTCCCGTATTCTCCATCTGCTCCTAAGCTACGTAACTCATACGACCGACCATCTTCTGAAGCCTTGTAAAAAAATGGCTCAAAATAATGGTCGGTAGGGAAAATTGTGAGCCCAGCTGTCGTTGCCTCATCTAAACTATTTGGATATCGTCCATTTTGTTTTTTATATAACTCCAAAGCACCTGCATTTTGAATTAAAATTTGTTGACTAGCTTGTGGTTTTAGCTCAGCAAATGGACCGGTCTTTGATACAGAGCCGTAGTAAAATAACAATCCATACATAGCAAAAGTAAAGATAATTCCAAGCAAACCAAGAATGATTCCAGAAATTGCCATTTTTTTACCGCCAAGATTCATTTTTTTAATTTGCTTGAGACTAATTATCCCTAATATAACTGCTAAAATTCCCAACAATACACCGACCAGGGGTATAAATGATACCAGCCCGAGTATAAGACTAGCGGTTGCTAATCCAGATTTTTGTAACTTTTGTTCCATAATATTTTGGTTAATAAATTCAAGACTAATTAAATTATATCACAAGTTATGTTCAACTCGTTACTGTGACCCCACGGAGACGCTACGCTATCGAACTCGTCGCTTCGCTCCTCTCCATAGGGCTTCCGCCCTCTGGCGTCACTCACCATGTTCGTCTTCGACGAGACAGGTTCGTTCCTGTCACCCCAACGGGGAAAATACTTTTCCCCGGCCCCCTTTTGGTTCGATTATCCGTAATAGAGATCCTACAAATTTAAACACGCCAGGTCTTGGCGTGTTTAAATTTTGTGACCCCACGGAGAATCGAACTCCGGTTTTCGCCGTGAGAGGGCGATGTCCTAGCCGCTAGACGATGGGGCCGTCAAGATTATTTTACCCAATTAAATACTTTATACAAGCAAAATCTCAATCTTAGATTCCAACATAGTTAGATATAGAGTTATCCACAATTTCTTAGGCCTCCCGAGGGCCTAAATTTCTGTGGATAACTCTATTCGTAAACACTTTTTTCCTTTTCCCATTCTTTAGATTGCCTAA
>JBBDIH010000289.1:0-1931 GCA_040880505.1 Minisyncoccota bacterium | reverse complement strand
CATTACTAACTCAGGTGGACATAAAGGAAGTAGAAATTCAAATCCAGATTATGAAGAAGAAGCAAGGATACTAAAAAGGCTTGGTAATAAAGGAGAGAAAATTGTTTTTGATTTAGAAAAAAGTCGCTTAATGAAGCAAGGAAAGAAAACTCTCGCAGAAAAAGTTGAACGAGCAAAATATGATCATCTCGGTTACGACATCAAATCATTTGAAGAAAACGGCGAACCAAGATATATCGAAGTAAAAACAACTCGTTCAAAGTTGGGTACTGCAAATTTTTTTCTCACTATCAATGAATTAAATAAGGCAAAGGAACTTCAAAACTATTATGTGTACATAGTTTATGAGATTGAATCAGAAAAACCGAAAGTCTGGCCGCTCAAAAATCCTTTTAATCCAGAAAATCAGAATGTTGTTAAAGCTCCAATTAATTTTAGAGTTAGCATTAATGCTCAAAAAAATCAGAGCTAATCGCTACGCCCAATAACCAGCAAATCAACCGGACGTGTTTGCGTTTAGTTGCTTACATTCAAGTACTTAGCCACGCCGGTTATTTGCCAAGCCGTTATACAGTCACAATATCTAAGATAAGTTGCTGACAATGAAAAATAATAATGACGATTTATCTGATATTATAAATGAGGTTGTACAATCTCATGAGAAAATGCTAATTGTACTAAAAAAATCCGCTGCTGAGCTAAATAAAAATATTAGAGAGGCATTTAAAAATCTTGCTACACTTAGCAAACACCTACCACAAAATACTAAAGTAACCCTCAAAAAATTAACAAGAAGAGGCTGGTTTGTTCGAATAAGGAAAATGCCGATTAGCCAAATTAATTGGATAGCCAATCTCGAGGAAAGCGAAGATTCTATTATTCAACTGGACAATTACATGATGGAGTTTATTGAGGAGCAAATTCATGTAATAAAAAGTGATATTGAATTTTCATATCCAGAAAGATATGGAATTATTCAAGACGCTATTCAAGCACATAATGAACAGAAATATACGCTCAGTATCCCAACTTTACTCGCGCAATCAGATGGCATGTTTAGAGAATTATTTGGTAAATATTTTTATAAAAATAATGCAAAAGAAAGAGTAGAAATCGGAAAAAGAATTGCTAAGATTTTAAATAAATCAGATTATCCAATTACTGCAACGTCATTCACTTATTTATACATTAATCAACTATCAGAAGAAAGCTCACTCCATGAAAGTTTTGAAGAATCTAAAATCTTTGAAGAAGGTGAAGATTCTGATAAAATGAGTCGACATGCTGTTCTTCATGG
The DNA here is from genome assembly GCA_040880505.1 of Minisyncoccota bacterium. GTDB lineage: Bacteria > Patescibacteriota > Minisyncoccia > UBA6257 > GWB1-50-10 > JBBDIH01. The sequence continues at coordinate 634 of JBBDIH010000289.1, read as the reverse complement.
TATATCCATAAATTATGGTACCAAAATGAATAGTTTGAAAGCTATAAGCCTTATTGGATCGCTTGCTTCAATTAAAAAAATATTAAAAAATAGAGGGGCTGTATAACCAGCGTTTCAACACGGACTTGGCCACTGATAGCCTTTAAAAAGATTTTCAGAGTTGCAGTAAATCCAGACTTTTATCACTTTGGAAGCTAAAAATGGCCAAGCCGGTTAAACGCCAAACCGTTATACTGCATAAAAATATCTTAAATGACCTAATGCATGAAATTTAAAAACATAAAAATTAAGGAAGGTTGGCAGCAATTTTCGTCTATTAATATAGACTTTCATCCTAAATTGACAGTTTTAACAGGAGCGAATGGCGCTGGGAAAACAACTCTTTTAAGATTTCTAGCAAAACACTTCGGTTATACGTATACGTCTTTATTAACTCCTGGGCTTGAAAAGGACAGTTCGGGTTGGCTATATAGTGCAAAAAAGCTTATTAAAAGTCTTTTTTCTGAATCAAAAAATACGGGCCCAGTTCAAATTGGATCAATTTCATATTCTTCGGGAAAAACATCAGCTATAAGGGCTCGTATTCAAGCGAAAATGGCTGACTATCAACCAACAATTGATTCAATTGAAACAG
>JBBDIH010000288.1:0-1934 GCA_040880505.1 Minisyncoccota bacterium | reverse complement strand
AGATCAGGATTAAGGCATAGAGTGTCCTGATTGATATCTACAAACACCGGTGAGCACCCTTCCCAGACAATGCTTGAAGTTGTGGCTACATAAGAAAATGGTGTGGTAATTATTTCCCCTTTTAACCCAAGTGCCTTGATAGCCACTTGTAATGCAATAGTGCCATTACTGACAAGGAATAAATGTTTTACCCCTAAATATTCCTTAAGCTCCCTCTCAAGTTTTTGCAATAACGGTCCATGATTTGTAACCCATCCTCTCTCCCAAATTTCATCCAAATAGGTTGCATACTCCTCCCTAGGTGGGAGAAATGTTTTTGTTACATTAATAATGTTCTTCTTAAGTGGTAATAGTGATGTAGCAAAAGGTATTTTTTTTGCCTTTTTACCTAATGCTTGCTTCACTAAATATTTTTTAGCATTACCGGATTTTACTTTTTTTTCAGCCTGAGTAATCCCCATAATATTCTCTTGTAAAGATGAATAGTTAAAAAATGAAGTTTATCAATTGAGCCATTGCAACATACATCTTCTTTGCAAATCTTTTAACCCTGTGCTGGATCAACTAATCTGGCAAAAGTCTCTTTCTTCAATGCCATCCCCTCATAACTCTCAGATAAATATAATTAATTATCTATAAGAAAGTAATGCCATCTAGATTAAAATTATAATTAAAATATACTTATTTGTTATTCATATATAATATTTATTATTTATTGAAGATTGGATAAGGCTTGGATTGTTTAATTAACAGCACTAACCCTTGATAATTGGCAAATTCTAAAAGCACAATTTTATTTAAGATCATTAATCAACAATCCGTGATAATAAAATCACTTAATTAGTCACGGACATTTTCAGAGAATCTATAAAAAAAATTTATGAATCCATTAGTCTCTATATGCTGCACAACTTATAACCACCAGGACTACATCAAGGATACTCTTGATGGCTTCCTGATGCAGAAAGTTGATTTCCCAATTGAGATCCTGATTCATGATGATGCCTCAACAGATGATACCGTTTCAATTATAAAAGAATATGAAACTGAACATCCTCATTTGCTCCGATTAATTCTTCAAGATAAAAATCAATATTCCCATGGTATCGATGTCTGGAATACCTATTTGTTGCCTGCAGCCAAAGGAAAATATCTGGCTCTTTGTGAAGGTGACGACTTCTGGACGGATCCCTTGAAGCTAAAAAAACAGGCAAGTTTCATGGAGAAGAATCATGATTACGGATTTATCCATACTGACATCAACCAATTAATCCAAAACACCGGAGTCATTATAAAAAAAACCAATAAAGCTTTAAATAATAATTGTACCAGTCTTTCAAGAAGGGACTTGTTTTACATGTTATCTGATGCATCCTACAAAATACGTACAGCAACGGTCATGTTTAGAAAGAATCTATTATACTTAATACCAAAAGATGATAAAAAATTCTTAATGGGTGATACCCCTTTGTGGTTTATTCTATCGCAACTAACAAAATTTAAATATCTAGATGATGTTACGGCTGTATATAGGGTTCTCCCTGAGTCAGCTTCTCATTCACTTAATAAAAAGAAACATTCCAGGTTCAAATATGAAATGGCTATAATGAGATTGTACTATTGTAAAAAGTACGGTTATGAGCCCAACAAGAACCTGATTAACAGATATAATCACGCTCTGATCAAATACCGCTTGACCCTGGGCCAAAACAGCACTGATGATTTAATTTCCCCCACATGGTATCAAATACTTAAGTCCAAAGTGTATAGCGATAGATTCTTTTCATTATTAGAATCCTTTGAACGCAAACTTGAGAAATATAGACTTCACTACTTGCACAGTTTTGGCACAAGATAAAAAACCGATATTCCTCTATGGTACCGTTTTAGGAATAACTCTAATATTTATAATACATATCAGGAATTGCAGACAA
>JBBDIH010000287.1:0-1938 GCA_040880505.1 Minisyncoccota bacterium | reverse complement strand
TGGGGGTTCAGATTTTCAGAATTATCGTAGGAGAAGGGAGTGAAGCATTGATAGAAGCTCTTAAAAAACATGATTTCAGGGTAACCAGTTTGGATGGAGAGGGGATATATGGTCCTGTTAAAGTAATCTTTACCGTTGCTAAGCGAAAAAGATGGCAACATCTTGCAGATCTTTTGAATGAATTCGCTCCGAATGCATTCTATTCTGTAGAAGATGTGAAACATGTATCCCAGCTAGACGAAGCAGTTCAACCGTATAAAGAGGATCTGATTACAAGAATGCTAAAATTAAAAAAAGGGATTTAAAAATAGATTTTACTTTCGTTTAAACGTTTATTTATTTACCACTAAGTGCTTATTATTCATTTTTTTCTTCCAACCAGGAAACATTCTGAACAGGTTGATGCTTTTTTGTTAATATATCAGAATATAGAGTACTCCTTCTTGCTTTTTTATATCTGAACCCACCGGCATCTTTTAATTTAGAGGGAGTAACGGATGCAATGACATAGTCATTTCCCAACTCTCTGCACTCAGCAATAATATCTCCAAAAGGGTCGATAATCATAGAACAACCATTTTTTAATTGATCTGCATCCATTCCGATTGGATTTGAAAAGATGACGTAAGCCGCATTATCGTAGGCACGGGCCGGTAACCACTTCATCAGCCATTTACGGCCTTTTAATCCATCAAACTCCTCTCTCAATGTTGTGGGATCTTCAAACCTGTTCAGCCATAACTTCGGATCCACAAAACCTGCACCCGGCCTGGTTGATGGTGTACACATGGTTACATGAGGCATAAAGAGGATATCGGCACCTAATAGATTAGTGGCTCTTACATTTTCGATCACATTGTTGTCATAACAGATCAGAATCCCGCATTTCCATCCATTCATTTCAAAAACAGTATATTGATCACCGGCAGATAAATGTTGGTTAATGAAAGGATGCAGTTTTCTGTGTTTTGCAAGTACTCCGTTTCGATCTATACAGATATAGGAGTTAAAAATCTGGTCATTTAGATCTTTTTCAAAGAGCCCGGCCAGTATGGTAATCTTAAACTCGTCTGCAATATCGATTAACGACTGTACGGAGGGTCCGTCAGGAATGAATTCTGCCAGTTCAAATAATTCATTTTTAGTTAGAGAATTCGCAATTGTATATCCACTGATACAACACTCATGGAATGCAACCACTTCTGCACCATCTTCCGCAGCTTTACCACAGATTCTCCTTATTTCAGCAATATTTCTTTTTTTCTCTTTACTCCTGTGTTCAAACTGAACCGTGGCAATTCTGATATTTTTCATGTTGAGTGTTATAAAAACGGAACTTTTAGAAGATTTGTTTTGGATGATAAATTACCAAAGATTGAGGATAATATGCACTTAAATCTGCTTTATTGTCTACAGGTTTGATGCCATATTCTATTTCCGTCAATGGATGGAGACAATACTGAATTAAAACAAGTAATCTATGGTGTCTGCTGTTTGTTTTTATCCGCTTAGATATTTGATTTGAAAAGAACAAATCTTCACATAAACCCATAAACCCATAAACCCATAAACCCATAAACACCTAAACACTCTGCCTCTTGTAGTGTAAGTAGTTGAAATTTTTGGTCAGTACGTAAATGAATCAATCTTGGTTACAAATCTATCAACCAAAAAGCCCGGCTACAATGCCTCCATCATGACTAATCGTCTGGCCGGTTACATAACTGCTGTGTGGCGATAGCAACCATGCCGCAAGTGATGCAAACTCTTCCGCCGTACCCATTCTACCTACCGGAATGTTCTTCTCCAGTTCTGTTTTCGCCTGATCAAAACTGATCCCCTTTATACTGCTATTATTTTTAATGACCCTTTCGATAGCAGGCGTATCATGTGATCCGGGTGCCAATAGATTGACCGTAACTCCATCTTTTGCAATCT
>JBBDIH010000286.1:0-1940 GCA_040880505.1 Minisyncoccota bacterium | reverse complement strand
GTGTAATGCCCAATATTAAACCAACTGCCACCACGACTTCGGGATCGCATAGCTTGCAGTTCTTCCAGAATATCCCTTCTGTTAAACTGTTTAATTTTTTCAACAAGCTGTGTCTTCAGCAGTCCTTCCTTCAGAATGTCAATGTATGACGGAGTATAAGCCTCAAAAACCCAAACAGCCGGTAAATATACTCTCACATCTTCAGGAGGTGCAGATAATCTGTTCTGTTCTGCATCTTTAGTTTTATAAAATTCTCTTTCTTCAGCTGTAAAAAAGTCTTCTTCTGGATTGGAAGGTTTTGCACCTCTTTGCTGACCAATATTATTGGAATCTGTGTTCATATCATTCTAACTCTCTATTTACCCCAAATACCCCCTGAACCATCGACGAAAACAACTCTTCTGATTTATTTTAGTCATAATCAAAAAGGCAAATCATCACTCCAATCTTCTTCTTTTTTCGTTTTAAACTCTTTAAAATCAACCATCGGTTTATTAAACTTTATCATCAATTCATTAAACGATTTCAAAAGTTGGGATTGATCTAAGTTTTTATTTTTGAATATTTCCTCTCTTAGTTTCTCAACTTTATCTTCTGGAAGATCTTTGATTAACTTTAATGCTTCCAGCCTGTAATATGCCTCCTCGGCATTGTTAGACATTAAAAATAAATCCACAAGCTTATTGATCAGTTTTGATCTGGTCTTTTCATGTGTGCTCAAAATTTTGAATGTACCTTTAGCAACTTCTCCAATAGTTTTATTATTCGCTTGAAACCCCTGAAATTTTCCGATAAAGCCATATGGGTCTATTTTTTTTCGTATTGGAATCACCAATACTCCACGTCCAATAGCTACTCCCACTTCTTGATCTGTCCAGTTGCTTTTCTTAAATCCGGGCATAAGAATAGCACACAGGGCATTCATCGAGAACAATCCTTTTTCAATTTCTTTTTCCCACAATTTGGTTGGTTCAATATCCTCATGTGCCACAAAACTGCTTATCCCATACTTTTCAAGGGAGATTTTTAGTCTGCCAACTGTTTCTTTGTGTACAGATAAATGGCTCATGAATAATCTGAAATGACCTGGCTTCCAGAATGTTGCTTCTTCATCTTTAACTATCGGAATTTCAGATACTTCAGGATGTTCGATTTCTAATTCACTCGCCATTTCAAAAATAATTTCATTATCTACACCCGCAAGTACATCTTTAACATATGTCCACTTACTGTTGGTATTAGGATTTTCAGGAATTGAAATCTGATACTCTCTGAAATATCCATCGATATCAGTGAACGTCATTCTCTCCTGCAATGTCCGGCCTATGATACTGATCAAATCTAACTTTGCAAGCTTTTCCATAGTTTAATTCCCAATGTTAATTAAACGCTTCTTGCACCAATGACGAAAAAAACTCTTCTGATTTTTCTAAAAGACTTTCTGTAGCGGTTTTTTCCGTAGTAATTTTGTTTAACCTTCTTTCAAATTCTTCAATGTATTGTTCGTCAGGTAGAGGTACTTCAATCTTATTGAGATTTCCTTGATTTAATTTTGGCTGGGCAGAACCGGTAATATATGGTTCAAGATCAAGATTATTAATGAAGTATTTTACATAGTGAAGCAGATTAATCCTTTCAGAACCTAAAACATGAGCATGATTATTCACCCAATACTTTCCATCTGCAATAAATGCAATCTCTGTAGAACGAGACAAAAGATTTGCGCCATCTTCACCTATCAATAAGTTTGGGCCTTCAAATAGGTAATCATCTACATAATCAACAATCCCGGAGGCACCATAATAAGGATACTCACCTGCCATCTCTTTTCTATCGGACTTTTTTACCGGTACTCTTTCAGAATCTTTATTTTCTAAAATTTTCCCAAGCTTCTTAACCTCCCACCCCTTCGGATTCCTCACCGGATCCCCAAACATCTC
>JBBDIH010000285.1:0-1949 GCA_040880505.1 Minisyncoccota bacterium | reverse complement strand
AACAGTCAATCGGACTTAATGCCTGGGTTATTATATTTTTATGAAGATTTTGCATTGATTATAAAGGGAGGTTTCAATTCAGATTTGGCCATACAAGGTTTGCCAACCTTTCCAATGTGGGGATATGGGTGGGTTTTTTTAATAACTGAAAGCAGATTTCTAATTTTTCTTGCTCAATCAATTGTTGCTGTTTTATCTGTTTATTATTTGGTTCAATACTTGTATTTAAGTGATGATTTTAGTGAAAGAATGATTAAACATTTCATGTTTTTTGTGCTTGTAAGTTTTTCATGGATTGCTATTCATTTTACACTGGTACCGAACAGTTTTGCGATAAGCTTTAAAATTTTATCTATCGTTTTGTTGTTATTCGGACTGAATAACTTATCTGTCAAAAATAGCATTTATTACATTATAGTATCAGCTTTATTTTTTGGATTAGTCCTGAATTTCAGACCTGATTATATCTACTTTACGCTTGTTATTCTATTCGTCATAATTTGGTTTGAGAGTAGTAAAAAAGGAGTATTATATGCTACTTTATGGTTATTTATTGTTGCACTATTATTAGCTCCATGGGCTATATATACTTATAGTAATTTCGATAAGCCTTTGTTAACATCAACTAATTCAGGGCATGTTTTATTTATTGGTTTGGGACAGTTACCGGGTAATAAATGGAATATTACACCCAACGATCATGACCCGAGAATGTGGGAAGAATTAGGACGGGAGATGGGCGATGATGTACATAGTTTGAGCTATGATGGAGATCAATATTTAAAGAATAGATTTGTGGAATTAGTATTGGCTAATCCTGTTGAGTATTCTAAAAAAGTAAGTTACAGTGCAATAAAAACATTGATTAGTGGGATATATGTGCCGGAATTTTATAGGTTACGAAGTGATTGTGAAATAGATTGCCGAGATGAATTTTTAATGGATATTCGTGAACGGCCGGTTGGTGCACTCTTTGATGATGCGGAAAAGTTTTTTCTTTATTCTATCACCTACCTTAGTATTATTGGAGGCATCATATTGCTATTTTTATCATATATCATTACTCCTTTTGTAATGATTAAGGGGCTCAAAACAAAAAATTTGCTATTGTTGTTATGTGGCTTGTTAATGATTTATCAGCTCATGATTAATTCTTTTGCTTTTCAAATGAAACTCTATTCGACTAATACGTATCTATTTGGAATCGTATTACTGGCTTATTTTACAGCAGAGAATAAATTTATATCAAATAAATTGAGTAATATTAATCTAATAGAAAAATGATGTTTTGGCCTAAACTGTTTTTTATGAGTTTCCAAGAAATATTATACAAGTTGCAACTCTATAAATGCATCATAAAAGGATAATAGTAGAATGAATTTATTAATCACGGGAGGCAGTGGTTTTGTTGGTTCAAATTTAGCCATTCGATTTAAAAAACTATATCCATCATGGACTGTTCTGGCTTTAGATAATTTAAAACGTCGCGGTTCAGAGTTGAATGTACCCAGATTACGAAATAACGGGGTGCAATTTATTCATGGTGATATCAGAAACAGTGAGGATTTTGATACAATCGGTGATGTTGACTGTATCATTGATGCAGAATCAGAACCTACTGTAACAGAAGGACTGGATAGTAATAAAGACTATGTAGTGAATACCAACTTGATGGGGACCATTAATTGTCTGAATTTTGCAGTGAAAAGAAAAGCGATGTTTATATTTTTATCTTCGAGCAGAATTTATCCATTCGATTTACTGGATCAAGTGAAATTTGAGGAGAAAGAGACAAGATTTGAAATAATAGAGGATCAGGTGTTACCGGGTATCAGTAATAAAGGTGTTACTTTGGACTTTCCCTTAAGAGGCCCAAAATCATTATATGGAGCTACAAAACTTTCTTCAGAATTATTAATGACTGAATACAATGAGTTTTTGAATTTAAA
>JBBDIH010000284.1:0-1971 GCA_040880505.1 Minisyncoccota bacterium | reverse complement strand
TAGATCGTTTTTTAACGGAAAAACCTTGGCTAAGTCAATAGTTTTTATTAGATCATCGAAATTTAAATTTTTCCATTCAGCATCTTCATCTTTTAGATATTCACTAGCTATATACAAGAGCTGTTCAACAGGCTCATTAAAAGTCAGCTCCTTCAAACGCCCACGTACCTTATCCCACTCCTTTCTCTGCTGTAGGTCTAAACCATGAGCGTAAGAGTCGAATGCCTGGTGTAATATGGTTACAAAGAAAATATTCTTGTCGTTATCATTTACATATTCAGATAACAACTGAATAAAATACAGTTCTTTTTCTGGGTTTTCTTTAGCGGCATATTCAAGGTGCTTACCAAACTCATCTATCACCAAAAACCAAAACTTCCCCTCTTTTTTTAGCTTTTTGTGCTTCGTATCAATCCATTTCAACAACTCTTTCTCACCGATGCCATCTTCTAAATCAAAATGATTACTTAATTCATCAATTAATGACCCATACTTACCTACCACATAATCAAATTCAAATCCATCGATATTTTTGAATTCACCATTGAGTGGCTCAAAGTAAAGAGTATCACCAACAAGGTTTTTACGGAGGGCTACTAAGAAAGAAGACTTACCTGTGCCATATGATCCAATGATCGTAAATGAATGAGTTCCAGAATCTATATTCCGAACCAATTGGTTGTAAATCTGACGTGAATTTGGTGTAACCACATATTCGAAATCCTTTTCTAGATCACGTTCAATATTTACAGAAGGATTGAAGTTTTTACTAGTTCTGCTCATAATACTCATCTAGAATAGATTCTTTATTAAACTCACCATTTATCTGTAGTTCACGGACTCCAGCATCTTCCTTATATACGATGCCGTCATATTTCCGTGTCAATTCATGAATTTTAGAAACTAAAGCATCGGGAGTCATTACAAATAAATTTCCAGGGCTATTTTCTGAATTCAATAGTTTTTGAAGTGAGATAGACCTACCAAACACTTCTTCGTTGTCTAATATGGTATATAAAAAGATCTCAATAGGTAGTGAATCTCTTTCCGAGCTCTCAATTTTGTACCAATCTTTATCTAACTCGAATTTATCTCCTACGTAATTTTCAATTTTTTTTATCAGATTTAACTCAATCAACAAGAAAGCATAATGATCTTCAATATTCTTTTTCCCTTCTTTAGGATCAGGTGCAACATAGGTTTTCAGAAATACACCAACATCTGTTTCTATGGAATTTGGCGAATGATTTTCGCCAAGTCGTTCACATTCACTAATCAGAAAGTTTATCAAATGGGTTTTTTTAAACTCAATTCTATGTTTGCGAAAACTATTAAAAACCAAATAATAGATAGAGGGTTCGTTTCTTCGAACTAAATTGTAATGCAATAACCAAAGCGTTCCCAAATCCTCAAGAAAAGGATCTTTGCCATCTTGGTCGAGTAAATAAATTGCTAAATCAGTGGGTTGCCGATTGTCATTTTCCAATAAGTCAAAGGCATCCAAAAACGAATCGATGAAACCATGTTTTTCCCTACCCCCAAATCAATTACAGCCCATTCTTCATTGAACGGAGATTTATATTCTCTCTTACTTTTCAAATAATCATACCCTTTTTTAAGCCATAAATTTCGGCATTGGAAGGATTCATGACCAGAAAATCGAAGCTTACTCATGTAGATAATAATTAGGTTTATGATTGGCTCCCATAAATATAATAATCTGAGTGACAGGCTGAGTCACCCATTATCGATATTTACTTTACTTTGGTCCAATTAAATATTTATTCAAGACTACCAGCAGCAGAAACAGTTTTAGAGGATCCTGCCCCATTACCACTTTTGAAGCTATCCTTTATGCCGAAACTTATCAAAACGCCAGTCCAGCCGTTCCCGATCGGGCCAGTCCTTCTTTGATCTGGGAAGAATCAGTTTGTTGTTGTGAAGTTTCTGAATTCCGTATTGCAGCATCGG
>JBBDIH010000283.1:0-1978 GCA_040880505.1 Minisyncoccota bacterium | reverse complement strand
ATCAATTCGGTAATCCAACAAAGTATGGTCGTCAACATATTTTGCAGGGGCAAATATCAAGCGTTGTTTGTTTTTAAATTTTGGCAACCCCATGCAAAGTTCCAATGTCAAAGCGTTTTTCTTGAGCCAATCAATGTCTGCTTTGTAAAACAAATACGCTTCGTAGTTTTTGCTTTCGCCAATGAAACCTGTTTTTTCGTTGATTGCCTTTTCTTTAAATTCTTCGCCTGTGGCAGTGTAAAATAAGTATCGGGCAAACTCTGTAAATGAAGGTAGATTTTTACCTCTCAGTAAACTTTCCATTTCGATAGTGTTACCCAATTCAAAGTAACTGAAAGTTCCGCCTGTTCCTTTTTTGAGAAATTCACTTTTGGCAGTTTTTACACCTTTGATTACCCTGCGAACACGTTCGGCTGTAATGGAATTGGCATAGTCTTCTTGTTCTACTAAAATGAATTTACGGTTGCCGCCATCTTCTTTGTTGAGTTCTAAAACTGCGTGAGCTGTTGTTCCTGAACCTGCGAAGCTATCTAGGATAATAGCATCTTTTTTATTATTAAAACTTAACAAGTATTTAGACAATGAAACAGGTTTAGGATAATCAAAATCAATTCCCAGCTCTTTGAGAGTTACACTCATACTTTGGGTGTTCCCCATATTCATTAACACTGATATTACATGGCTTTGCTCATTGCTTCTTTGCTTAACAACTTCGACAGCACCTGAAGATATCACTTCAAATCTTGACTCTTGACCTTTATTATCTTTTATAGGTATAAGTCCTCCTTGAATAAATTCTTCAAATAATTCTTTAGAACTCCAACCACTCTCAATTTCTACTTCACTTACCAGTTTAAAGTTTTTAATAGAAGCATCACTGTGATAAATTGGCCATGAATCATCCCTTTTCAGGATAATCCCTTTCTCAAAGTTTGCTGGAAACCCTTTTGGTAACTTCAATATGCTTTTAGGATTCTTTGGTCCATTTTTTACAATTGTATTTCTAATTTCTTCTTTAAAAAGCTTACTACCTTCACTCGTATTTGGATCTATTACTGCGGGTGCTTTAAAATTTTGAATATTTTTTGAGTATGCTACAACATACTCATGACAAACTTTAATTTTTGCTTGATTATCAAAATTCCCATCTGTCCTCCATATAAAATTACTTATCATATTATCTCTACCAAATATTTCATCTAATAGGTGTCTTAAGCTATGTATTTCATAATCATCAATGTGTATTACTATAAAACCCTCTTCACTCAATAGCTCTCTTATTAATTTTAACCTAGGGGTCAACATACATAACCACTTGTCGTACCTGGTTAAATCTTCTTTATCAACTATTTTACCCAGCCATTCTTGTAACATTGGACTATTAACATTGTCGTTATAAACCCAGTTTTCTTTTCCAGTATTATAAGGTGGATCTATATACACACAATCAATTTTACCACCATAGTTTGGAAGTAATGCCTTCAATGCTTTCAAATTATCGCCTTGAATAATCAGGTTATCGTGTAAGGAAACTTTATCGGTCTGGCTCAATTCTTTTTTCGGTACCAATTGGTGATACTTCACTGCCAAATGGTGGTTTTGCACAAAAGTTTTTCCTTTGAAATGGAGTGTAGGCATGTCGCTAAAATTCTTTAGATAAAATGGTCTTTACAATTGATTTTAATTGTGGCAAATCCTTTTGAATTATTTCCCAAACAGCAGTTAACTTAATATTAAAGTACTCGTGAGCAATCATATTTCTGAATGAACGAACTTTATACCAAGTGTAATCATATTTGTCTAATTTTTCTTTTTCGACATGAATAATAGCTTCCCCAATTATTATAAATTGAAGCAAAACAGCATTATTCAACATTTCGTTTTCGCAAAATAGTTTAACATCTACGGCTTCAACAAATTTTTCAATGTCAGCAATTGATTTTTCAATTTGCTCCAATCTTTTTTGGCTCTCAATATG
>JBBDIH010000282.1:0-1980 GCA_040880505.1 Minisyncoccota bacterium | reverse complement strand
CTAATTTTTACAACCCAAGTAATGGTGCTTTTGAGTTACAACCATCAAGCAGACGAATGCCTGGAATATTGCCTCTTTACGCGCCATTATACTCCCTATTTGAACAAGTGGTTGCAAGAGATTTGATGATAATTATTCAATTATTGTTATCGATTATTGCTGTAGCCTTACTTTACGAAATTGCCCACTTAATAACAAAGAATGAGTTAACAGCACAGTTAGCTTTTTGGGTTTATTTGATAAGTCCGTTTACAGGTATTTATGACCACTTTGGGTTAGCAGAAAGTTTAACAACCAGTTTCTCAATTTTTGGGGTCTTTTTTTATCTCAAATCGAAGCATCTTATTAACCATAAAAGAGGTCAAGTATTTTACATTCTTTCATCAGGAATATTCCTAATATGGGCCATTACATTAAGGTCAGCAGTTGCATTGCTGCTTGCTCTAGTTTTATGCGACCTTGTCTTCACCTATTTAAAGTTCAATAAAAATTTAAGTCTACTTCGAGTCCCATTAATCCTAATTCCAACATTTCTTGTGCTAAGCATTTGGGTTGGAAGAAACTATGTAGTAAAAAACGAATTCACTCCGTTAGGAGATTCAGTTTTCAAGTCAATGCCTCATATTTATACCCAAGCAGAAAAAAGTTTAAGACCATTAATCAACCACTGGGGAGGTCAACGCAAAAAATTTTACCCAAATTCGATGGGTGCTTTTTTCTATGACAATACGCAAAGCACTTCAATGTTTCCCGACTATATTTTCAACAACTCGTTCACAAAAGACAGTCTAATTCAATTAAAGTCATATTTTCTAAAGGCTCATAAGGAAATGACTAATGAAAATATATTTAGAAACAAAGCGAAAAAAGTCCAGCAACAGTTTCGAAAAGATCACCCGGTTAAATATCACTTTATTGCACCAATAAAGAGCCTTTTTAGACTGTATTTTATTAGCTCTGATTACAGATTACCATTTCCCTCATTTTCCGAAATGTCCTTGCTTCAAAAACTAATTAAAATCAGTAATATATTACTTTTTAATGCTATTGCTGTGTTTGCATTGATGGGGTTAGTTTTATCTTTAACAAAAGTAAACCCTAACATTTCACTTATACTCTATCCTTTTATGTATTCAATTATACTTGGTTGTATTCTATACAATACTGAGGTAAGATACCAAGCAATCGTATTTCCTTTTTTAGTTATACCTGCATCAATTGCTTTTACTAAACTCATAGAAATCGTTTCAAAAAAAGCCAATTTAGAATCATAATCCAAGGTCAATGTTTCATATTTTCAGTTATTTCGAAACTTTCAATGATTGTAATCTGGCAAAAATGGTTTATGAAAAAACAGCTTCCTTTGTTGCACAATGAGTTCGATCAAGGTTTTTCTAAAGGATCAGTACTTTGCTCTATTAAATATCTTTGATGGTGATGATTTATTCTATCAATTAGGGAAGCCGTTAATTTTAAATTATCATCATATCATACCAGATAGTCGTGTTGAAAACAATTTGCTCTTCGGTTATGCACACAGCACCACTTCATTTGAATCTCAAATAAAGTGGTTAGCACAACACTTTCGAAAATCACAAGATTTTGATACGCAAAATTCATTTGTAATCACTTTTGATGATTGCAGTCAACATACCTTTGAATTGGCATTACCAGTATTGGAAAAGTACGGGATGAAAGCATACTTTTTTATGGTTGAAAATACGATCGGAACGACAATCTGGATTGATCGTTATTTTTTTTGGTTGAGTTATGCACCTACCGCAAAGTATCACCTATTCGATAAAGAATACACACTTGATAATCATAAATCTCGGATTGCTGCCCATCACAAGCTATGGAGTTTATATGAATCCAACATTGAGTATTCGGAAATCCTCGATGAGATGGAAAAGGCTTATCCATTTAGCAATCTCGAAACGGATTCAAACAGGTTGGAAAAACGCTTGAACACATTATCAA
>JBBDIH010000281.1:0-11797 GCA_040880505.1 Minisyncoccota bacterium | reverse complement strand
GAGATTCTCATTTAGGACATGTATTTAATGACGGACCAACTACTATTGAAGATTCTGGTGGAGCAGAACCAACTGGTCTTAGATACTGCTTAAATTCTGCTGCTCTTTTATTTATTCCAAAAGATAAATTAGAAGAGAAGGGGTATGGAGAGTATCTTTCTATATTTAATTAATCATGAAACTTATTTTTGTGTATAACGCTGATTCAGATCTTTTATCTAAAACAAAAGATTTTGTTCATAAAGCCCTTTCTCCTGAAAGTTATGTATGTAATCTCTGTAAAATTACATATGGTGTAGCAGTAATGAAACAAGAATGGCGCGACTTTATTAATGAATCGAATATTGATATGGAGTTTTTACATAAAGATGAATTTATAAAAAAATATCCTAATTTAAAGAATCAAAAACTACCTGCAGTTTTTCTAGAAGAAAATAATGATATTAAAACATTTATACCTGCAGAAGAAATTGATAAAATAGAATCAATAAAAGAATTAAAAAATTTAATAAATAATTTAAATGTTTAAGATAAAAGATTTTTTCAAGTTAATACTATCTATTCTAGTTACACTTTCTGCCGGTTTTATTGGTTCAATGTTTACGATCACCTCTATAAATAGTTGGTACGCTGATTTAATAAAGCCAGAATTAAATCCTCCTAACTGGGTTTTTGGTCCAGTTTGGACAACTCTTTATGTACTTATGGGTATAGCTGCTTTTCTTGTTTGGAAAAAAGACTGGCATAAAAAAGAAGTAAAACATGCAATTTGTATTTTCAGTGTTCAATTATTATTAAATGCTACTTGGTCTATTATTTTCTTTGGACTTCAAAGTCCAGGATTAGCTTTAATTAACATAGTTATTCTTTGGTTTATGATTCTTTGGACAATTATTTTATTTTATAAAATATCAAAGCCAGCTATGTACTTATTAATTCCTTATATTCTTTGGGTTACTTTTGCCTCTTATCTTAATCTTTCTATTTGGATATTAAATTGACACATAAATTTAAACGTGCCATAAGTACTATATAAGCTTTATGCTTATGTACATTTAAATAAAAACCAATAGGAGGTTAATATGTCTTTATCTAAACAGGAAAGAGGCGATATAGCTGAAAAACTTGTAAGAAAAATCTTACAAGACAAAGGCTTATCAAGTCTTAAACCTAATGATCTACGAAGAGAACTTGGCAATATTGCTAAGAAGATCGATGTAGAAACTGATAAATTGATTGAGTTTGTTCAACCAATTTATGAGGAACTTCTAAAAGAGGCTTTTAAAAATAGCCGAGAAGAGTCCTAAGTTACATCAGGCAAGGTGGAGTAGCGCTCCTTAAAAGGGTAATTGTACTTTCTCTTACTATCTTAAGAGCAAAAGACAGAACAAGAACCTCTCCTCCCTGAAAAAATAAAGCCCCGATTAAAGTCGGGGCTCTTTTTATTACTTATATCTCCCTATAAAAACTAAAGAGCCCCATAAATAAATATGAGACTCATCAGTGAGGTCCAGGAGCAAGCTCCTAAACCTCATCTTTAATATACACTAGGTATAAAAAATTGCAACCTCTTGACTAAATTACATTTATTATAATATTATTATAATAAAAGATGACTAGAAAAATTATAAAAATAGGTACCTCTCAAGGAGTTACAATTCCTAAAGACATAAGAAAAGAATTAAATCTCAAAGTAGGAGATGAGCTTCAAGTTGATTTTAGCAAAGAAAAGCAAAAGTTTTCTTTTAAAATCTCCAATAGAAAAGCAAAAAATAAAAATAAAGCCAGAAGAGATAGGATAGCTAAACTTACTACTAATTTTATAGATAGATACAGAGAAGATTTAGAATCATTATTTGATAAGTAATTTTGTGAAATATTTATCTGAAGAAGATATTATTGAAATAAATTCTTTTATTATAGATGAAACTGGAGGTTCTCATGGTATTCGTGATTTGAATAGCATTTCTTCTATAGTTGCTCAACCAAAACAAAAGGTTTTTAGTAAAGAACTTCATAATGATATTTATAAAAAAGCAGCCTGCTACACCAGAGGAGTAATATTTAATCATCCATTTATTGACGGTAACAAAAGAACTGCTATGACCAGTGCTTTTATATTTCTAGAAGATAATGGTTTTATCTCTACCGTGAAAAAAGGAGGAATAGAAAAATATGCTTTAGAAATAGTTTTAAAAAAGAAAAACATAGATTCTATTGCAGCATGGCTGAAAAATAACACAAAAAAGATATAAAAATGAGTAAGAAAAA
The DNA here is from genome assembly GCA_040880505.1 of Minisyncoccota bacterium. Classification (GTDB taxonomy): domain Bacteria; phylum Patescibacteriota; class Minisyncoccia; order UBA6257; family GWB1-50-10; genus JBBDIH01. The sequence continues at coordinate 9,526 of JBBDIH010000281.1, read as the reverse complement.
TGACTTTGTAGAATTTATAGCTTATGATGTTTTTTCTTTTTTGGATAACGTAAGTTATAAAAAATTATTTGATGGCTATGGAATTTATAGAGCAGGGGAGATATTCGCGATTGTTATAGACGACACTCTTTATTTAAAAGATTCTAAAACAAACTTAAACCTTTTAAAGGGAATGGATAGTAAACAGTTTAGTTATGAAAGAGAGGGTAATGCAATTCATTTACCTTACTGGTCTGTACCAGAAGACATACTCGAAGATTCAGAAGAGATGAGAAACCTTCTTAACTATTGATATTGATCAGGCCAATCATTTTGAATTAAAACCACATCATCTTTAATAGTTAGTATATCTATAGAGTTAAATGCTTTTGGTCCATCTTCAAACCAAATAATATCTCCTTTATAATCATTTTCTTTTAACCCTTGTTCTATAAAAGGAGTTACTGAATTCTTGATTAATATAACTTTTTCTATATCTGCTTTAGCTAACTGTTTACCTATTTCTTTATGAATTTCTTCTGATTTTTCCCCCATCTCTACAAGTCCAGGGGTCACATAAAATCTTCTTTTATTTTCTAAAGAAGATAAAAAGTTAATAGCAGCCTCAACTCCATCAGGATTTCCATTATAACTATCATCTATAAGAGTTATTTTCCCGGTATTTTTAGGTTCTAAACGATGATCAAATGGTTTTACTTTACTTATACCTTCAACAGCCTTATCAGCTGTTATGCCTAATTTTTGTGATAAGTAAAATGCTAAAGCTAAAGGGCCTGTTTGATGCAGTCCTATTAACTTTGATTTAATTTCAAAATCTAAATCATCTTTTTCAATATTAAATTTAATCCCATTTAAATCATTTTCTTTACTATGCACATTCCAGTCATTTATCATTGCGCCTGAATATAAAATTGAATCTTTTGGAGCATTATTTTTCGCCAATTCACTTTCTCCGTTTACATAAAGATTTTCAGATCTAACAAAATCCTTTATCTCGTATATAGTATCAACGGTATTTTCTATAGTTTTAAATTTTTTTAGATGAGCTTCATTTATTCCAGTTATGATTCCTATATCAGGTTTTATTATTTTACAAAGTTTTTGTATATCTCCCGGATAATATTCTCCAAGCTCAAATATTAGTACATCTTCATCTCCATCTAATGTTTTTATGAATTTAGCTATTCCTAAAGGAGTGTTATAGCTATGTGGTGGAGCTGCTACTTTTTTATCAATTGAAAGAGATGTTTTTAGTATTTCTCTCATCGTAGTTTTTCCATAGCTACCCGCAATTCCTATTTTTATACCTTTATGTTTTGAGATTTTTTCTTTAGCTTTTTTCAATAAGAAATACTCTATAGGTTTTTGAATAAATATTTTTAAAATCGTTAAAGGAATAAAGAGTAGATATGGAATTAAATAAGGAGCAAAAACAATTACTAATAAACCGAAATATCTATCAGGTGATGCAAAGTTAAAAAACACCCAAATACCAAATCCATAAACAAAGATCAAAAGACCCCAGTTCATCAACATTATTCCTAACGCTTTTTTTGTAGGTATTAACGCTTTTCTTTTCTCTACTTTTGAAAAATCATTAACTTTTTTATACCACTCTATAAAATCAGAAAAATTATACTCACTAGCTTGAAGCATGTAAGTTAAGGATTTTGGATACTTGTAAGAGTATCTAGATATTAGTTTTTTAATTAATGAAATCATTTATTAATTTTATAACTTCTTTAGGTTTTTCTATATGAACAAAGTGACTTGCTCCTTCTATAATTTCTAATTTGGAATTTTCAATTAATTTATTTAATTTTTTACCATCAGAAAGGGGAGTGGCGGTATCTTCTTCACCCCATATCAAAAGAGTGGGTTTATTAATTTTTGTCGCATTAGAGCTTAACTCTTCTTTTATTACATTTAAAAATACATTCTTCATTTCTCCAGACTCTAGATAGTCACTACCTAATTTTTTATATAATTTATTTTTTATATCATCTTTCCAAAAAATTAAAGGTGGAAGAAAAGTTAAAAATTTACCAATTTTAGTAAAAAATCCAATTACTTTATTTTTTAAACCATTAGCCTCTGATAATCCAGCAGAATTAATTAATACTATTTTTTCTGCTTCAAATTGATTATTACTTTCACCTTTCAGTATAATTCTTCCCCCAAAAGAGTGACCTATAATTATCTCAGGATTAATATCTATCTTTTTAATAAAAGATTTTAGAAACTCTACATAACTATTTAAATTCCAATTTTTATCTGGAGTTTCTGTTTTCCCAAATCCTGGAAGATCTAGTCTTACAACTCTGTGTTTATTTAATAAACTAGGAACTAAAAAATCATAAGTTTTTAAACTATCCTGCCATCCATGAAGAAGAAGAACCACGGGTCCCTTTCCTTCATCTTTATATTCTGTAGCTAAGCCATTTATTATTATCTGCATACATTTATAATAACAAGTAAACATGAAAAAGATAATAAAAAGAGAATTTTTTGAAAGAGATGCCTTCGAGGTTGCCGAAGACTTATTAGGCAAGTACTTGGTAAGAAAATACAGAGGTAAAGAGATATCTTTAAAAATTAATGAAGTAGAGATTTATGATGGATATGAAGACAAGGCAAGTAAAGCAAGTAGAGGAAAGACGAAAGCAAATAGTCCGATGTTTGGTGAACCCGGAAGATTTTATGTCTATCTAACATACGGCATGTACTGGATGTTGAATGTAGTTACATCAAAAGATGATTACCCTTCTGCTATTTTAATAAGAGGAGCAGGGGAGATAGACGGCCCAGGAAAATTAACTAGAGACTTAAAAATAAATAAGTCTTTGAATACCAAGAAAGCTTTACCAGAAAATAATCTTTGGTTTGAAGATAGGGGAGATGATGTTAAAAAGTCAGACATAAAGAAAACTCCTAGAATAGGAATAGATTCAGCTGGTAAAAAATGGTCCAGTAAACCTTATCGCTTTTTATTGTTATAATAAATAAAAGTCGCATAAATAATTTAACCAACTTAATTAATAATCATGGAAAAACATTTCGTATGTACAGGTAAATGTGGTGGAGTAAGTGATACTCCAGGAGTTTGTAAAGCAGAAGATTGTGATTGTTCAGGACAAGATTTAAAAGAATGTAATTGTAATGATGGTAATCACAAGGAAGTATTAGAAAAAGAAGAGAAGGAAGATGAGTAAAGACTTAATCAATAAAAAATGTGTTCCTTGTGAAGGAGGAATGTCTCCTTTGTCTCCAGATGAGATAAAGGAGTACAAATCTCAAGTGGACAATTCTTGGGAAGTTGAAGATAATAAAAAGATTAAAAGAAACTTTAGTTTTGATGACTTTAAAGAAGCTATGAAGTTTATAAACAAAGTAGCTGATTTAGCTGAAGAGGAAGGTCATCATCCTGATATATTTGTTTCTTATAATAAGGTTAAGATAACCCTCTGGACTCATGCAATTAGCGGATTATCAGAGAATGATTTTATTGTGGCAGCAAAGACAGATAATCTAATTTAATGTTTTTAAATCACTATCATCTACACTTAAACGCATTTAAAAATAAAGAGATAGACTCTCTTTATTTTACTTCTGCGTTAATAACATTTGCGTCAGGCTTAATTAGTATTTTTGAGCCTATTTATCTATGGGAACTAGGCTTCGAAATATGGCAAATAATATTATTTTTTCTTTTAAGATCTGCTTATTTTGTTGCACTTTTATTTTTAGTAGTTCCTTTAATTAAAAAATTAAGTGACAAGATGATGATGGCCTTAGGTATTCCTTTCTTAGTTTTATATTTCTTTGGTTTGAGTTTTCTTGGACAAGTTCCAGAACTATTTTATATACTTCCAGCAATATTTCCTTTATTTGGGATACTTTATTTTCTTGGATATCATACTGATTTTTCATCTGCATCTGACGGTAATCATATCGGAGAAGAGGCAGGAACTGGCATGGCTATAAACTCTTTTGTTAAATTTGCATCACCTTTCATAGGTGGTATTTTAATAGGATTTTTTGGTTTTAACTCTAGCTTTTTAGTTGCTAGTATCATTTTAATTATTTCTATAATTCCTTTATTTTTCTTTCCTAGAAGAAAGATACAATCAGACCTAAGTTTAAAAGCAATTTTAAATAATGCTTTTTATAGAAACAAAAAATTTAGTATATCCAGTTTGGGTTATGCCAATGAAAAGATGGTTGATTTTTTAATATGGCCTTTATTTATTTTTATAGCGATAGGCAGTATAGAGCAGTTGGGAGGTATAATTTCTTTAGGTCTTTTAGCTGGAGGAATAGCGACAATGGCTTCTGGAGTTTTATCAGACAAAGGGAAAGACAAAGAAATTATCTCTTTTGGTTCGATGGCTATGGCTTTAGTTTGGTTTTTAAGAACCTTTATTTTTAGACCATTTTTTATAGTTTTTAGTCAGGCATTTTATTATATTTTTTCATCAGCAGTATTAGCTTCTTGGGTTAGTGATTACTATAAATTAGCTGGTAAGTCAGTTTCTTTAGGTGCATTTATAATGAGTCAAGAATTTATATATAACCTTTCTAGGGTTTTTATTCTAGGAATTCTAACTTTACTAGCCTTTATCCTGCCTCAAGAAACATTCTTTATAAGTGCATTTATAATCGCTGGTTTACTATCTTTTCTATACATATTTGCTAACAAAAAATAAAAAACACACCTTAATGGTGTGTTTTTATTAAATGTTCCGAGGCAGGGAATCTTTCTCCCCCATCCTTTCAGGATTCCTCCGAAACCGCAGACTTTCACTTTATCTCCCAACGGGAGCGCGAAAGTTCTGTTCAATTCTTTGTTCCGAGGCAGGGAATCGAACCCCAATTTTGTGGACCAAAACCACACGTCCTACCGTTAGACGACCTCGGATATTTTACAAGTAATAGATTACCCTTTATTACTCAAACTTTCAATTATAGCAACCTCTAGTGGAATAATAGGGAATTGGCTATAGCGCATATTAGTATAAGCCTCTATTAAATTCTTAATTAATTTAAGATGCTTATTTTCAAATTTATCTGATTGTTTCTTCATTTTTTCTAGACTTTCTTTTGTTATCTCGTCTTTAAATAACTTATCCATATTAGGACTAAACTTTAAAACTGCTGTTCTCCTTAGATATCTCAAAACATCTTCTGTAAACTCTACTAAATCATAGCCCCCATTATCTATCTCAGAAATAGTTTTTAAGGATTTATCTAAATCATCAGATAATAAATCATCTACTATATCACCAATTTTACTGAAACTTACTTTTCCGATAATACTTTCAACTTCTTCAATTTTTATATTTTTATCACCAGAAGCTATCATTTGATCTAGTAAAGATTCAGCATCTCTAAAACTTCCATCAGCACCAACAGCAATTAACTCTAAAACTTCTTTTGATGCTTTTACTTTTTCTTCTTTTATAACTCTTTCTAATTTAGAGATAATCTCGGATAAAGGAATCTTTTTAAAGTGAAATTGTTGTGTTCTAGATGTAATAGTCTGAGGAATTTTTTCTTTTTCTGTTGTGGCAAGAATTATAACAGTGTGTTCTGGTGGCTCTTCTAATGTTTTCAAAAGAGCATTAAAAGCTGCAGTGGTAAGCATGTGAGCTTCATCAATAATAAAAACTTTATACAAAGATTTATGAGGAGAAACTCTTATATTTTCTTTTAAGTTTCTTATCTCATCTATACCTCTGTTTGATGCTGCGTCTATTTCGATAATATCCATACTAAAACCATTATCTATTTCTTTGCAGGTATCACACTTATTACAAGGTTCTCCTTTCTTTTTAAATTTCTCATCTTTCTGTCTTTTTTCGCAGTTAGCAATTTTTGCAATCAGTCTTGCTGTTGTTGTCTTTCCTGTACCTCTTGGGCCAGAGAAAAGATAAGCATGTGCAAGTTTGCCTTGTTTTGCAGATTCTTTAAGAATCTTTTTTATAATCTCTTGTCCTAGTAAATCATCAAAAGTTCCAGGACGGTATTTTCTATATATAGCTTCTTTAGACATAATTCTTTATATAATTATGATATAGTATCACATATGGAAATAAAAACTCCTGCCTTTAAAAATAAGAATTACATACCTTCAAAATTTACTTGTGATGGAGAAGATATTAACCCAATGATAGAGATAGCGGGAATACCAGAAGAAACAATATCCCTAGCTTTAATAGTTGATGATCCAGACGCAACACATCAAGACAGCTGGAATCACTGGGTTGTATGGAATATAGACCCAAAAAATAAATACATTTATGAAAACTCAATTCCTCTTGGTGGAGTACAGGGTAAAAATGATTTTGAAAGAGTAGAGTATGGTGGTCCTTGTCCACCAAAAGGAGCAAAACCTCATAGATATCTTTTCAAACTTTTTGCGCTAGATTCAGAAATAGACTTAGAAGAAGGATCAAAAAAGCAGGACTTGGAAAAAGTAATGGAAAACCATATTATTGAGAAGTCCGAAATTATTGGTTTATACAAAAGAAACTAATGCAATCTTTTAAAATTCCAGAAAATAACGAAAAGTATACTTGGACATCTCATGTTATAAAAAAGATGAGATACTACAAACTTTCTCCTTCTAGAATAAAAAGAATAATTAGAAATCCAGACAGAACAGAAGAAGGAATAGTAGAAGACACTATTGTTTCAATGAAAGTTGGTGGCACCAAAAACAGAGAAGAGATCTGGGTAATGTATAAAATAGAAGAAAAGAAAGACTTTGATCAGGATAAAATAAAAATAATAACCGCTTGGCGTTATCCTGGGAAAACAGAAGAAGGTAATCCAGTGCCGGACAACATTTTGTCAGATATAAGAAATATAGTATAACTAAAGACCAAAACGTATAAATAAAATAAGATTATGTCTAAATTATCAATAGGAATTGTTGGTTTGCCCAATGTAGGAAAATCAACTTTATTTAATATATTAACTAAACAGTCAGTAACCAGCGCAAATTATCCCTTTGCCACTATAGACCCTAATGTGGGCATAGTTTCTGTTCCAGATGAAAGACTAGATAAATTAACAGAATTGAGCCAATCAAAACAAAAAATCCCAGCAGTTGTAGAGTTTTATGATATTGCTGGTCTTGTAAAAGGAGCAAATAAAGGTGAAGGCTTAGGTAATGAATTTCTAGGACATATCAAGGAAACTCACGCTATTTTGCATATGGTAAGAGTCTTTGAGGGTAGAGATATTATTCATGTTGATGGAGAGACAAATCCATCAAGAGATATAGATACCATAGAAGAAGAACTCATTCTTAAAGATCTAGATACAATAGAAAAGCACATGGATAATGTTGAAGGAAAAACCAGAACAGGAGACAAAGAAGCAAAGAAAGAACTAGAGATTCTTGAAAAAATAAAAGACACCCTAATGTCTAGTAAGCCCCTTTCAAGTACTGATTTAATAAATAATGAAGATGTTAAAAAAGTAGCCAAGCACTTACAACTCTTAACCATCAAAAAACAATTATTTCTTTTAAATGGAGAAGAAAGTGATGTTTCTGACGAACTAAAACAAAAGATAAAAGATTTAAACTATGATTATATAGTAGCCGATCTAGCAGAGGGCGAAGCTATCCCAGATATAGTTAAAAAAGCCTATGAAATTCTTGATCTTATAACTTTCTTAACAACAGGAGAAAAAGAAAGTAGAGCCTGGACCACAAAAAAGGGTTCAACCGCACCACAAGCAGCAGGTGTAATTCATAGTGATTTTGAAAAGAATTTCATCAGAGCCGAGGTAGTTAGTTATGAGGCTTTGGTCGAGGCAGGCTCATGGACAAAAGCCAGAAGCAACGGAAAATTAAGAGTAGAAGGAAAAGAGTACATTATTAAAGATGGAGACGTCGTCCACTTTAGAGTAGGAAAATAATTTAGTATAATTAAAACATGGATATAATAACAATAATTTCAATAGTAGTAGGTTTCTTACTGATTAGTTTAATTTCTTTATTCAACAACCTAGTAAGACTAAAAAACAGAGTTCAAGAAGCGTGGGCAGACATAGATGTTCAGTTAAAAAGAAGGTACAACCTTATTCCTAACTTAATAGAAACAGTTAGGGGTTACGCTGATCACGAAAAGAAAGTTTTCAAAGATGTGACAGAAGCAAGAACTCAAGCATTAAACGCAGAAAAAGAAGGTAACCCAGATAAAATTCAAGAAGCAGAAAACATGCTTGAAGGAACACTTAAATCTCTTTTTGCTGTTTCTGAAAATTATCCAGACCTAAAAGCTGACGCTAACTTTTTAGAACTGCAACGTGAGCTTTCTGACACAGAAAACAAGATTCAAGCAGCAAGACGTTTTTACAACACTATGGTTAAAGACTTTAATACAAAAATGGAGATGTTCCCTTGGAACTTAATGATTAAAGTTTTCAACTTTGAAAAGAGAGAATACTTTGAACTTGAAGAAGTAGAAGAAAGAGCTGTACCAAAAGTAGATCTTTAATTAAAAATCTATGGAGAATCTTTACACTCATCAATCCGCTAACAAGCGAAAGACGTTTCTATTATTCACAATATTCCTAATTGTAGTTATAGGTATAGGATTCTTTTTGTCTCAGTACTATGGTAATTCAATAATTCTATACATTGCTGTAGCTTTTTCAGTAATAATGAATATTGTTGCTTACTGGAACTCTGATAAAATTGTTTTGAAGATGACAAAGGCACAACCTGCCGATGAAAAAGAGTACAACGAATTACATAATATTGTAGAAAATCTTGCCATCACAGCAGGTTTACCAAAACCAAAAGTTTACATAGTAAAAGAATACCAACCAAACGCTTTTGCTACAGGAAGAAACTATGAAAAGGCAGTAGTAGCTGTAACAACTGGGTTACTTGATAAACTAGACAGATCAGAACTAGAAGGTGTACTTGCCCACGAACTAGCCCATATAGGAAACAAAGACATGCTAGTCTCGACCGCAGCAGTTATTTTAGCTGGTTTTCTTTCTATTCTTGCTGATCTATTTTTACGTTCCATGCTTTTTGGAGGACTTAGAAATAATAATAGAGGAGGAGTAATGATGATTGTAGGATTAGTTGCTATAGTTTTAGCCCCAATAGGTGGGTTATTAATACAAATGGCTGTTTCTCGCCAAAGAGAATATTTAGCAGACTCAACTGGAGCATTACTTACTAGATATCCAGAAGGACTTGCTAGTGCGTTAGAAAAAATCTCTAAAGATCCAAACGAAATGAAAGTAGCAAAAACAAGCACAGCTCATCTATGGATATCTAGCCCTTTCAAAAATAAAAAAGGTATAGGCTCAAGATTAGAAAATCTTTTCCAAACTCATCCACCGGTAGAGGAGAGAATCAAAAGGTTGAGAAGTTTGAATATATAAAATACACTCTAAAAGCAATAAAAGGAGGGATGCCAGAGCGGTCCAATGGAACGGCTTGGAAAGCCGTGGTGCGAAAGCGCCTCGTGAGTTCAAATCTCACTCCCTCCGCAAA
>JBBDIH010000280.1:0-1997 GCA_040880505.1 Minisyncoccota bacterium | reverse complement strand
AATAGTGCTAGGAATTTGGATCTGACCACTCACAAGATGATTGAGTAAGTATTTATTTTGCTGTGAAATGCGATCTCGCATTTTTTTTAAAATCATAATTTCTTGATCGCAACTTTCAAGAATATCCGATATCGCCAGTTGTTCCTGAATAGATGCAGGTAAATAAATTTTTGTCGTCAAGAAGTATTTCTTTGACAGATTATACCTACTAGCCCCTTGAGCAATTCTGGTCATTGCCTTCCTGAAAGCAACGCCACGAAATAAGTATTTAGCAAACTTGGGGTGCAGTGAATTAAAATCTTTTAGTCGAAAACCAAAACAAAAGCTGTTTAGATACACTTCATCTTGACCTTCATTCAGGTAAACACTGGACATACCAACTTCGTACGGTGTTTCTGAGGACGTTGTGAATAGGATGTCTCCATATGTAGCCTTACTTTGCTTCTCCTCAGTGCCAACATCGACAAGTTTTAGTGAATTCATGTCTATTTCATAATTACCGTAGACATTCATATAGCTAATGTATGGCGAGCCATTGCCAAAATGTTCCTTACTTTTTCCTGTTAGGCCTGGGTATGTACTACCTAGTTGGCCGATTTCCTCAGTTATCCATTCAGACGTAAACCCAGGTAGGCGTTTATTTCCAGTCAAGAGCTGCTGCATCAAGCCCTTTTTAATCTTCTTTTTTAGCTCGATTTTTTGATCCAAATTCTCAAGATACTCATCCCACACTTTTACGACTTGAACGATTTGCATTTGAACTTCTTTCGGGGGGGTTTCAAAAGTGCACTTACCAATATCACCCAGATTGATCTTGTTAGGGAATGCGACATGCAGTGTCTTCGCCCATATTTCCCGCCGGCCAGTATCCGAGTTGATCAGATAAGCGATAAACCGTGGGTCCACCGCATCCTTGCATTTGAGCAATGCTAGACTTACGTAAAAAGAAGCACGGACATCCCAATCGATATATTTTGCATTACCAACATCACCGATCCTAGTCATTAAGATGTCACCTTTTTCAACTACAACACGACGCGATTCAGCGGCAAAAACTTCTTCACTTATGAATTTGGTATCATCGAAATCGCCAGAAGTAACATGCTCAACGCTGTAGAAAGGAACTCCACTCTCAACGTAGTTTGGCGTCTGATGCGTTCCATCATATATTCTCGCTATATCGCTAAGATTTATTTTTTTCCAGTCGCTATTTTTCATAACTTCTCAGCATCTCAATAGACTTTTTAAGATTTTTATTAAAATCTGTATTTTTATTCGAAGGATAATGTATACAATTTCTGATATAGGTAGGGAGCGTTACTTGATTCTTTTTACCTTTTTCAGGGTATGATTTTTTCAGTTTCTTATCGTCAACAAAGAACTGCTGGTCAAAAGGCCTGATTCCTATTGTCTCCATATTATCCTGTGCATCGACAAATTTTTGGCGCAATGCATCATAGAGTTCGTTATGATAGCTTTCATCCAGAATGCCAAAAACTTCAAAATTCACACTTGCATACGTTGATATTTGTTCACTGAATTGGGTGATTACAGTCTGCTCATTTCCGTTTTTTACCACTTTATAATTCCTAGACAAGTGTGATTTATCTATCATATAGTTTGAGTGTGTAGCAAAAATACAGATATTGTTGTCAGACCTTGTTAATGTAATAAGCTCTCTTAAGAAGTACTCTTGTGCTTGAGGATGCAGGTGCGTTTCAGGTTCATCGAGTAAAACTAAAGTATGTATTAAAGTTTCAGATTTTTTCTGTGACGACACATTAATAAGGAAAGATACGAATTGTTTGAATCCGTCACTTCTTTGTGATGCAGTTTTTGCTTTCTTTGCTCCGTCTTTTACATGAAAGGCAATTTGGTCTCCTGAGATGTCAAAAGTAATTGTTATATTATGGTTTTCCCATATTTCCTTAATTAGTGCCGTTACTTTCTCCCCTAGTGACTCTCTGAGTTGTTCACGCTCCGTGGAGTCGTTGCTG
>JBBDIH010000279.1:1096-2019 GCA_040880505.1 Minisyncoccota bacterium | reverse complement strand
CCGCAGCCCGCCAAACAGAGCGGGGAAATCGCCATGATGACAAACGCAGTGAAACGGCGATGGAAGACCGGAAGAGACAAGGATATTTTTAGGAAGAGGTTTAAGATAGTAACCTCATTTTTATATGATTTAAGAGCGTGACTTCATTTGATTGATCTGATCGAGTAAGAATTTTGCTTCCATCAGTTCATTCTTTGTATTTATTCCCAGTGCCTTGTAGGTCGGTTGATCTATGATCCAGGAAATACTGTTTAATTTTAAAAAGTGTGGGAGTAATTTTAAAAAACTCTTTTCCCCGGTTTTCCTTCCATATTGATCAATTCCTTTGTAGAATCTCCATGTTTGAATCAGTTTCTTCTCATCAAAGGCAAATAAACCCATATCCTTAAAGCCAAACAGATCACACTGATCTCCTTCCCTGCTTTCAAAGATTGTAAGTTCCTGATTTAAAAATTTGAATTGTACATAAGGATCTTGTACCCACACAAGTGGAATAGCTGCATCAAAATGATCTAATTCATTAAACATTTTTTTGTAGATCCGGCCATCAATAAATGGCTGGTCTCCCCATTGGATACATATTTTTTTATGATGAGCATCGATCGCACCATCATCAATTGCCAAGTCCAGGGCATCAAACATTCCGGTAGGATGTTCCTGAATTCTTATTTCCACATTTGATGGTAATTTATGTCCTTTTTCTTGGAGATATTTTTCGCCATCCGGACTCAGTATTAAAGTGATATTACCAAATATTTTTTCAGATTCTTGAAGGATCCGATCATAGATCGTTTCTTTTTCATTTATCAAGGTAAAGATTTTGGGTATTTCAGTATTTAATCGAGAACCTTTTCCTGCAGCAGGTACTATGAGTCTGTAATTATTCATGCAATATATACTCCTTTAAAAAATGATTAATATTT
>JBBDIH010000279.1:0-1086 GCA_040880505.1 Minisyncoccota bacterium | reverse complement strand
AACACCCACAGCAAATATGGATGCTCTTTTTAAGCTTTCTATTCCCGCACGTGAATCTTCAACTCCTATTACAGGCCCATCTATCTTGTACTTTTCTTTGCAAAGGTTGTAGGATTCAGGACTTGGTTTAGATTCTGAATAGTCACCGGATGTTACAATTCCATCAAAAAAGGACCTTGCATTGTGTAAATTCAATAGGCTGAAAATGGACTGTTTACTTCCCCCGGATACGATAAAAAGACGGTATCCCAAGCTTTTACAATCTTCCAAAAGTGTCAGATCAATCAGGCTCTTTATTTCATGAATCGAATTGAGGTACGTTTCCGTTTTATTTTTAGCAAGTTTAAACGCAGTTTCCTTATCCGTATAATTCTCAAAAATATCTAAAGTGCGAATCCCTTTTATCTCTTCATAAGATCCAAAATCACCCAAATTATTATTTTTAAATACCTTTTGATAGGCTTTTTCATGAGCAACATCTGTGTCGAAAAGAGTTCCGTCAAAATCAAATATTAAATTACCCATACTCTATTCTTATCAAAATGTTATTGTAATCTGTCGGATTTCAAAAAAGAAATTATAAAATATTGGAACACAGATACGGAATTTTTTAAAAAAAATAAACGTTGTAGAGTCAATATGATTCAATGTTTATGATGAGTTAATCATTTCTTAACTTAAAAAATTTGATATACAAAATTGCATTGGATATGATGGTTTGATAAACTTTACCGGGGTTCAGTACTTCTGGATAAATTTAATCATCAAATAGTTGCAGTATAGACGTTAACATGAAATTAGTCAGTACATATAAGACTAAATTGCTTTAAACAATTACATACAGATGAAATATTTAGTCACAGGTGGTGCGGGATTTATTGGTAGTCATTTATCCAATAAATTGTTTGATGAAGGGCATGAAGTGAGGGTTCTCGATAATTTATCTTTTGGTGATAAAGACAAATTAAATGACGGTATTGAATTATTAATTGGAGATGTTCAATCCAAAAAGGATTGCATAAAGGCAGCAGAGGGTGTTGATGGCATTTTTCATATGGCTGCTTTTTCCAGAAGCGGGCCCTCTTT
>JBBDIH010000278.1:0-2022 GCA_040880505.1 Minisyncoccota bacterium | reverse complement strand
GCAATAGGTTAATGCAGTTCCTAATGCCACACCTTCAATCCCATATCCAACTAATACTAGCACATAATTCAAACCCAGGTTAATTATTACAGCGATAATTATAATAGCCAGATACCAGGTTTGTTTATCAATAATGTTCAAAACGTTACCCCATCCTGCTGAAAAAGGTTTAAATAACGCACCAAAAACTATAATCTGGATCGCGGAAATTCCTGGTTCATATTCAGGCAACCATAACCTTATAATTTTAGGTACGGTAAAAAGCACAATAGTCAAAACAGGAATGATCATATATGCCGTATATTTAGTTTGAAGATCTACCCATTTTTCTAATGCATCCCTGGATTTTGTTTTTCCCCAATCAAAAGCCATTTTCGGATAGAGCTGTTCAGATATTACTCTCGGAAATAAACTCATTGCACTAAATACAATTATAGCCAAAGAGTAATAGCCCAAAGCCTCGGTTCCGATGAGTAATCCAATTATCCAGCGATCAGCAGTACTTAGGAATGTATAGGTAATTCCAATCAACATTATTGGAAATCCCACGCTGATCAGCTTTTTTATTTTTCTGCTGTCAAAGTAAAATGAATAATCAAACAGACCTTTTCGATAAGCAAATATCAATGTAGTAGCTAGCGCTAAGGTAAACCCAAGTATAAACCCTTCCAAGCCTATGATTACAGACAATGGGATTGCTAATATGGGAAATGCAAGAGCGAATATAATTTGTATTTGGCTGATCTTTTCAAATAAAGCTTCAGCTCGTAATTTGGCATTAACTAAATAATAAAATTGAGTAGTTATAAATAATGGAATTAAAAAATAGATAGTCTTTATCAGGTATTCATCATTAATTAACAATGTGCTGATAAAAAGAGCTGCAGATGTTAACGCTGCACTGATGGTAACAATACTAAAAGTGGCATTTTTCAATTCTTCTGCTTCCTCTTTCCTATCACCTCCTAGTTTAATAGGGACCTCTCTGTTCATTCCGTTAACAATACCTAAATAGGTAAAGCTTCTATAGGCAATAGCAAGGTTTAAAAAATACCACACTCCCCATATAGCCGGTCCCAGTATTTTTGCAGCAGCAAGTTCTACAAGTACTCTGGATGCTTGAAATAGAAGTGTGGAAAAACTATAAAGTGAAAATTCTCTGAACAGAGTATTTTCTAGAATTTTATTAACCTTATTCAATTTAATACTTCTGCAATAGGGGTTAGCTGGCACTTTAACAAATGATATTCAATTTCTTTATTTTCCGATCATTTTATTTCGAAAAGGGGTGCCTTTTTTGACATCTTCAGTAAAAGTTTTTCCTAATACTGAATTTAAATTTTGGGGATGTAATCCATAACCGGGCCGGACACTCCTTAAATTATTATGAGTAACTTTGGTACCTGATTCTACATCCTCCGTGACAAACAAAGACCGCCGTCTCAATTTATCATTATCCTTTACTTCATATTTAATTTTTCCCAACGCTTTTTCTGTCCTTCTGACGTCATTTACCATTTGTTTAAACTCTTCCGGCTCCATAGAAAAAGCAGCATCCGGGCCACCCATCGACCGCTGCAGGATAAAATGCTTTTCAACAACCTTTGCACCAAGACATACAGCTGCAACCGGAACCGTACTACCCATGGTGTGATCAGACACACCCACCTGAACACCGAACCTGACTTTCATATCGGGAATCGTTAAAAGGTTTGCATCCTCAATAGTTGCCGGATAATCCGAAGTACATTTCAAAAGAATAAAATCATGATTGCCGGCATCATGACATGTATCTACGGCTAAGTTTATATCGTCAATCTCAGCCATCCCTGTGGAAATAATTATGGGCTTTCCTTTTGATGCGGTGTAGTGTATTAAAGGAATATCGGTAATTTCAAATGAGGCTATTTTGTATTTGGGTACATGTAATGTTTCCAGAAAATCCACTCCTTCTTTATCAAAAGGAGAGCTAAAAAAATCTAATCCATTTTTTTTAGCGATTTCCTGGAGCTTTGGTTGCCA
>JBBDIH010000277.1:0-12039 GCA_040880505.1 Minisyncoccota bacterium | reverse complement strand
CGTCGGGCTCATAACCCGAAGGTCGTAGGTTCGAATCCTACCCCCGCCACTACTTAGAAGGGGTTAAGGTTATGTAAAACATATCTTTAACCCCTTTTTTATTTTACTGTGGTAAAACTATGGTAAAACAAAGTCGGTGAAAAGTCGGTAAACTGTCTGTTAAGATGGTTCTCATAAAAATTCCTATTTACCTCTTCCCTTATTTCTACTCCTCTCTCATTTTTTAGAATTCATCCATTTACTCACTATTGATAGTAACTTATATCGCTTTTTGAATACCTCCGAATACATTTTTCATAAATCCACCCGACTGCACCCTGTTTTGGTGCTTTAAGGCACATCGGTAGTTATAACATTTCTACTGCTACTTTTTACTAACAGGAAAAACCAATCAATACGGTATCGTGGGTAACGCTTTGGGGTGACAAAGATAGTAATTACTCTAATGAAACTGATCGCTTTATAATTGCCTGAAATATGTTGACAGTCAAGTATTACTTATTGTGCTGCACAAACACTTTTGTTTCATTAAATGAAGAGTTAGTTCAGAATCTGAAATAGAGAATGTAATATTTACATCACCTATTTCATTTTCATACTGTTTTAGAGTAGATCCCGCTCTATTTGTGAAAACCCCAGATTGAAAAGTGTAATTGCAGCAGAAAGGTTATTGCAATTGACTGACAACCATTTCATACCTTTGATTACTATCCCACTCAAAAAGGGACCCTATTCGCACTCTCAAACAACCCTGGTACCGCGAAAGACCACCCCCGGCCTATCGGTTGTAAATATAGCCAGGTTGTGGCGCGTTGAATGGATTTGAAAAAATGATCAGGACTGAGTAACTCAGAAATAGCCATGTATATTACAAGGCAGAAATAATTATATCTAATAGTTTGTTAGTTTTTTTAATTTGTAGATTATTTTTTTAGAATAGTTGATTCTCTTGTTATTTATCACTATAAATTTGGATGAATTGTTGACTACTAAGTAAAAAGGTTTAAAAAATAATACTCAACGTACAACATATCGCTAAATCATTTGGAGAAAAGCAAGTGCTCAGAGATGTTTCCTTTTCTTTGGAGAAGGGAGCTATTTACGTGTTGATGGGGACCAATGGAAGTGGGAAAACAACCCTGTTTAATATACTGACGGGTTTTTTGAACGCTGACCACGGGGTATGCATTTTAGAGGAGAAAAAACTGGATCATATTTCTCCCCACTTGATCAACCGAAATGGAATTACCCGCAGCTTCCAGGATTTAAGGCTTATCAATGAACTAACTGTTCTTCAAAATGTACTGCTCTCTTTCCAGGGACAAACCGGCGAAAACTGGTGGAAAGCCCTGCTGCCAAATCATTCAGTTAGAGAGCAGGAAAGATTAAATATAGAAATGGCCATTAAAATATTAGAGAAATGTTTTTTAACCGATGTGGCCGATTCTAAAGCCGGCGAAATTTCGTATGGCCAGCAAAAGCTCCTCACATTGGCTTGCTGTATCGCCAATGATGCTGAAGTGATTTTACTGGACGAGCCGGTTTCAGGGATAAATCCCTCATACCAGGGCAAACTGACCGACATCATTAAGAACCTCAAAAAGAATGGAAAAGCCGTTCTGATCATTGAACACAACTCTGATTTTGTTGAGACAGTTGCAGATCAAATTCTTTTTTTGAATGAGGGAGTCATCACTCCTTATAAAAATTATGAAGCGCTCCGAAATGATGAATTTGTGCAGGAGGCGTATATATGAGTATGCTGTGCATCCGAAATTTGAATACGGGTTATGGTAAAAAGCAGGTGCTGTTTGATGTCTCATTGGATATTGAAGATGGGGAAACAGTAATGCTGATTGGGGCGAATGGTTCTGGTAAGTCTACTTTACTGAAAGCCATATATAGGTTATTGCCTTTGTGGAAAACCGAAAACCTAGATGAAAAATCAAAACTTGAATAC
This sequence comes from Minisyncoccota bacterium, assembly GCA_040880505.1. Taxonomy (GTDB): domain Bacteria; phylum Patescibacteriota; class Minisyncoccia; order UBA6257; family GWB1-50-10; genus JBBDIH01. The sequence continues at coordinate 10,079 of JBBDIH010000277.1, read as the reverse complement.
AATGATATTGATCTATTGTCCCAAAAACCTTTTGAATTGATTGACAAGGGGATTTTATATATCCCTCAAAAAGATGAACTCTTTACCGGTATAACGGTCATGCAAAACTTGGAAATAGCCTTACTACATCTCAAAGATAAGGTGATCATTAAAGAACGAATTCAGGAAGTATTCAAACAATTTCCTTCTCTGTTTGAAAAACGAAAACAGGAAACTAATCAACTCAGCGGCGGAGAGCGGAAAATACTGAGCCTTAGTATGGCAATGGTTAACCGGCCACGGTTATTGCTTTTGGATGAGCCTACTGCCGGTTTAGCCGTGGACAAACTAAGTCTTATTCAAGGAGTTTTGGAAAAGATAAAAGCATCCGGTACTACTTTGTTGATTGTGGAGCATAGGATTAAAGAACTTTTTGATTTAGCGAGTCGGGTTATTGGGATAAAACAGGGGAAAATAGCTACTGATTCTCTACGTTCAATTAATAAAACTAAAAACTTTTTGTTATGAAAAAGATTACCCTTCTTTTAGCCGGACTTATTTTTCTTCTCATTGGTTGTCAAAATCAAAGCAGTACAACAAATGAAGTTACTATTGGCGCTGTTTTACCCCTAACGGGGGAAAATGCTTCGTATGGTATTAAAGCAAGAAATGGGTACGAACTGGCTAAGGATGTAATATTAGATGATACATCAAATACTACAGGTCTTAGAATTTTATATGAAGACTCAAGAGCTGAATCAAGGTTAGCATTGAGTGCTTTTAATAAATTAACTTTAAATCAAAATATTTTAGTAACCGTTGGATTTTTAAGAAGCTCAGAAGTGCTTTCGGTTGCTCCAGTTGCTAATACCAGGAAGATTATCTTGTTTTCTACAGGTGCTTCAAGCCCAGATATCACAAATGCAGGCGATTATATTTTCAGGAATGTACCATCTGATATTTATGAACCAACAGAGATGGCCTCATATATGTATAATGAAATAACTGTATCTGAAGTATCAGTTTTATATATAAATAACGATTATGGAATCGGCGTTGCAAATGAGTTTAAGGAGTCTTTTACCACTTTAGGTGGAGAAATAGTTAGAGAAGTTTCCTATGGAGATGATACTTTGGATTTTAGAACTCAAATTCAAACTATAAAAGAATCAAATTCCCAAGGAGTATATATAATAGGCTATAATGAAATGGGCAGGATTGTAAAACAAATGAAAGAATTAGGATTAGAAACTAAATTATTTTCCACAGCTCTTTTTGAAGATAACCAAATTCTTGAAGAAGCAGGCTCAGCAGCTGAAAATATAGTATTTACGTCCATAACTTTTGATTCAAACAGTGATGATCCCTACAAGCAGATATTTGAAGAAAGATATACAAATAAGTATGGGGAGCAGCCAGACGGGTTTGCTGCAGTAGCTTATGATGCGATAATGTTACTATATGATTCAATGAAGAATAATCCCCGTGACGTTGAAAAAATTAAAAGCAATCTTTATGATGTAGAAACCTATAAAGGTTTATTAGGTGATTTTCATTTTGATAAGAATGGCGATGTAGTATTACCTATCAGCTTGAAAAAAGTTGAGAATAGTAAATTTATAACTCTCAAAAACTGATCATAATGCCTGGTATAACAGAATCCAACAAACAAAACTATAAAAAGAAGCACATAGATAAAATTCAGAAAAACCTTAATAATAAAGATAAAGCTGCTAAATTAACTTCTTTAAATGAAGAAAAGACTGAAAAAGGAAACGGAAAGTCTAAAAAAGAAGCTAAATAGTTGTCTGGAAATTTATTCTTATGACAGCATAGACAAAGAAGTTTATAATGAAATAAGGACTGTATTTGCTCTATATAGCCCATTAAAAGAACGTTCATTCTTAATGAGATTAATATATTCTCATTACGCTAAAACTCCAGATACAAATGATAATCTATATCTTGCTATTGAACTTGCTTTTTCGGCGTACTATTTAAAAGATGATTTAACTGACAATACCCATTTAAGAAATGGGAAAGAAACGCTATTAGCTACACGGGGACGCAACTATACGTTAACACTTAGCGACTATATTCTTGAATTAAGTCATTCCTTATTGCTTAAATTTATCGAACGCAATTCAATTCAATTACAAAATTTTGATAATCCATTTTTAGATCTGTCACTGGGTCAGTTTTACACCGATTACATTCGAAATTTTGATGATTTAAAAAACATTGAGGAAGAAGAACTGGTGAGGTTAAAAGCAGGGTCATTATTTGGAAAAGGGGTTGATTACATTGGTTGTCTAATATCTAAAGAACATGCACCAGATGTTAGGGCTCTTGTGAAAATTGCAGAAGAAATGGGTTCAATACTGCAGATCATGAATGATATCCAAAACTTTTTACTGCAACCAAGCCATGATCAGATTTTAAGTGATTTAAGAGACGGCAAGGCAAATTACATTCTTATTAAATATATAAAAGAAACAAGCCCAGATTCTTCGGGGTATTTGTTTTTAAAGAGCTGTTGGAAAAAAAAGATACCATTTGTGAATATTCAAGATAAAGTCTTCTCTATTTTAGAGGAAGCGGTAATTTTTTCAAATACATTCTATGACTTAAATAATAGGGTATCAAAAATAATATATCTTATTAATAATAATTTAAAGAACGAAGCTATAAAGGAACAGCTTAAGAAATACTGCCAAATATTCGTTAAAGAAATCCCGATCAATTACAATGAATTATAATCAAAAAAAAATATTATTTAGATGTTTTGTAGGAATTGTTTCGATTGTTTTGTTGGTCATTGCATTCTTATCTAACTTTCCGCATAATTTAAAAGCATTATGCTGGATTGTATTAATTTTCTTTTGGTTAACTTACATATTAGACTGGCTTTCTACTAAAGAAAATTTCAAGAAAAGAATTTGGTTAATAGCTTTTGTCGATTTTGTTAGCCCATTTTATAGGGGACCTTCACAATGGACCAAACTTGGATACTTAATCATAATTATTCTTATAGTACCTCTCATAATTGTTGTAATTTCTGATAATGGCAATAGTGGTTTGGGTTTGAGTTTAATTGAAAGCCATTTTAATTTTAATAATACTATTGACCCAAATGTATTTTGGGGAATATGGCTTACGGTACTATCTATATTCATATCTAGTAGAATTTATTTTGAAGTTATTTATAAAATGAAACATAATCTTGAAGAATTCTTAACTAATGTGACTCAATTCTTACACGAAACAGACTCTGATAATGAAATTTATTTTATTCTTCCAACCCTATATATTGGTGCTTCTGAATATAATGGGAAGGTCTTTGATAGGTTTAAAGATAAATTGTTTTCAATTTGTGATGATGATGAAAAGACTGTACACATTGCAATGCTTGATTATAAGGCCGATGGTTTAAGTAATTTTTGTAATGAACTCAAAGAATTGAAGTCTTCTTCCAATGATTTTGCTGTTGTTTATGATAAAGTGCGGGGATATTTTAAAAAAGAGACCTCGCTATTAGAAGATTTTCATTACAATTGGAAGCCACTGAAAAATGGTAAAAATAGTGAAGAATGGTGTGATTATTTTAGCGGACTGTATTATTTTTTAGATCGGTTAAATAATTATTCTGCTGACAAAGTTGTTTTAGAAAAAATAAAATCAAACTATTTCAATGATGGAAACAAACCCGGAATTGGAAATAAAGACTTTTTTCTTTTTGCAAATGTTACCGAAGGTGTTTATTACTTTGGTGATGTAGTTATAAATGCACAATCATCCATTTATTTTGAAGGAACTATATTAAGAAATCAACACTTAAGCCCCGGAATAGAAGCATTGTATCATGGCTTTGTAGATGATAGACTTAATCCTCCCAAACAATAGGTGAATGCTTGATACAAATAGGATTGAATATAATCATTAGCTTTTGCCTTTATTTGCTCATAGCAACTTCTTTTTCAATTATATATAAATCAGCTAAGTTTTTTCATTTCGCTCATGCCGTTATTATTGTTTTGGGAGCATATTTTGTTTTTTTCTTTTCAAATCAAACAGGGTTACACCTTTTCTCTGCAATTCTTTTCTCTGCACTCTGTGTGCTAATTATTTCCCTTTGTTTTGAGCTATATCTGTATAAGCCGTTTAAAGTTTTAAATGTTTCATCATGGAAGTTGCTCATTGTCTCATTAGGTGCTTATATCGTTTTACAAAATATTGTTTCCATGATATGGGGTGATCATGTACAAAGTTTTCGAACGTGGCCCGTCGAAACAGGCAACAAATTTTTTGGAGCCTATATTACTGACGTACAAATAATAATTATTGCACTTAGTATACTTTTGATCGTTTTAACTTGGCTATTTCTCAAAAAAACTAAAACAGGTAAAGAAATTCATGCCATATCAAATAACAAAGCCCTCAGTCAAATATTTGGAATCTCAGTTGATAAAGTGACCCTGATCAGCTTTCTAATTGGTTCTGTATTAGCTGCTATTGCAGGGATACTAATTGCATCTGATTCTGATATGAGACCAACCATGGGGTTTAATTGGTTGTTGTATGGTATAATTGCCATGATTATTGGTGGTATTGGGAAAATCAAGCATTTAATTTTTGGATCTATGTTGTTAGCTACTTCTCAACATTTAGTAGCTTATTATCTGTCCAGTAAATGGATGGATGCAACAGCTTTTATTATCCTTATTGCCTTTCTTGCTTGGAAACCCCTTGGATTTAGTGGTCAAAAACTTAAAAAAACGGAAATATGAAGCTTTTAATTATTCCAGGAGGAAGTGACCCATATCTTAGAAACAACGAACAGTCATCTGAGGGCGAGCTTACGCCAGCATATGATCTTGTAAAAAAAGAAGCTTTAAATCGCGGGTATTCAGAAGTTATACTCCCAAGTTACCCTGGCCATCACTCATCAGGAGGTGGGGAATTAACAGTGAATTCTTCATTTGAAGCAATATCAACGCACATTGAGAAAATAGAAAAATTAGAGGAACCTTATGTGGTATTTTGTCGAAGCTATGGCTGCCAGGTTTTTATGTTTGCAATCAAAAACATGGCACTAAAAAATGTTAAGAAAGCCACATTATGGGGACCGATACCTTATTATATCTACTTTCAACATTTGTTAGTAGATTTCACCCAAATTAAATCAATAGATTCAGAAAAAGGCCAATCATTTTCTGAAAGCTTATTTAAAAGTATTTATCCAATTGAAATATCAATAAATGAAATAAATATTAACTTCCCGATTCAGATAACTTCAGGATCGGAGGATAAACATTATCAAAAGGAATTTCATGGTTTCTTAAGCTCCATAAACAAAAACCAAAATATCCAATTCCCTTCTCCGATTCCGCATTTGAAGCACACGGTAACTGAGCCAAGTGAGAGATATTTTAATCTGATTTTTTAATGGAATACGCCCTTCACCTCGGTATCCTCATATGCATTTACACCATTCTTGGTCAGTCGCTGAGTTTGGTTGCGGGGTACAGTGGTCAGATTTCTCTAGCACATGCTGGATTTTATGGGATAGGAGCTTATACCACGGCATTACTTTCCGTTAATTACGGATTACCGATTATTGTAAATTTACCGGCAGCCCTGCTGCTTTCCGGAGTCATCGCGTACCTGGTTTCCAAAGTAGCCGTGAGAACCATAGACGACTATTATATTATTATCACACTTGGCATTCAGGTAGTCATTTTCTCTATTATGAACAACTGGCAAGAAGTAACCCGCGGTCCGCTGGGGATCCCGGGTATCCCTTCCATTTCTATCTTCGGCTTTTCCTTCGACTCTAACCTTTCTTTTCTCATTTTGTCAATCGTTTGTGCCGGACTGGTTTGGTATTTGCTTCACAACCTATCCAATTCCCCTTTCGGCAGAGTATTAAGTGCACTTAGCGAAGATGAAGTGTTTACCAAAAGCTTGGGCAAAGATGTGAATAGTGCCAAAGTAGTATCTTTTGTGATCAGCGGAATGCTTGCCGCCATAGCCGGGGTGTTGTATGCCCATTACATAAGCTATATTGACCCAAGTAGCTTTACAGTTGAGGAATCCATATTTATTCTCAGTATTACCATTATCGGCGGTATGCGAAATTTAACAGGAATTTTCTTTGCTGCTGCTTTTCTTGTTTTACTTCCCGAGGCACTCCGCTTTTTGGGCATGCCCTCAAATATAGCAGCTAATATGCGTCAGATATTCTATGGAGTAGCCTTAATCGTTGTTATTTATTATTACGGGTTACAAAAGAGCCGGGCGGAGAGGCCGGAAGTGGCAAAATAGTGCTATTTCGGTAAGATTGAATAAAGTAACTGTTTCGTTAAAAAGAGAAGCTTACAAACTGTCCTGAATTACCATGTATTACTTATTGTGCTGTACAAACCATTTCGTTTCATTATATGATGTGATAGTTCAGAATCTGAAATAGTGAATGTAATATTTACATCACCTATTTCATTTTCGTACTGTTTTAGAGTAGGTTTTACTCTATTTGTGAATATCCATATCCATGATTGAAAAGTGTAATTGCAGCAGTAAGTTTATTGCAATTGATTGACAACCATTTTATACCTATAATTTCTATCCAATTCAAAAAGGGACCCTATTCGCACTCTCAATCAACCCTGGTACCGCAAAAACACCACCACCGGTCTGTCGGTTGATAATAGAGCCAGTTTGTGGCGTATTGAATGATATTGATAAAATGATCAGTACTGAGAAGCTAACAAATACCATAAAATTACAGCCGTATATATCTTTTTCTGCTACTGTAGGATTAATAATTTTGATACAAAATCATTTTAAATATTAGGTTTACTTGCTTCTATGGAGTTTTTCAAATATTGTAAGGCAATTGGCAAACTGAGATGTGTGTTGTGTAATTATTATGCTAGGCATCTGAAATAAGATGAGCAAAATCCAACCAATATTAGATTTTATTCTTAAGCATTTCCCAAAGTGTGCGTATCACGGTGGAGGTTCCACTAGAATTGCACTCCCTGAATTTGAATTAATGCCTTATGACTATATCGAATATGCGAAAAACGAATTGGACAAAAAAACTGATGAGAGTCTAATTAACTGTATTGGGCATTTAAAAAGAGCTATTGATTGTGAACTCGACAAGTTCTTGTTTGCAATAAATATCAATGATTTAATATCCAGAAATAATCTAGGTTTTGAGATTAAATTAAAGTGTATAGAGCAAACAGGAATGTTTAGCTCAAAATCTCTTCAATTGTTGAACACTACTAGAAATAAAATGGAACATGAATATTCTGTTCCTCGGATTAAAGACTTACAAGTTCACTATGAACTGTGCAACTCATTTATATTAGTTATTGAATCATACATTAGCATGTTATCAACCTACGGAGATCCATTTGAATGGTATGAAGAAAAACCTTTTAATGACGAAGAACTCAATAATCCAGTAGACATTGGGCTTTTCATCATATTTGATCAAAAGATTCCCCAAATTTCATTTACAATAATAGATCATATAAACAATGGTGAAGAAAAAATAGTATTCCAACCGACTGATAAAGAAACCATAGAGGATTATCTCAAGGCATTAAATATTTTCTTCATTCTCTGTAGAAATGATACTTCAATGAGTGATAAACAAGCATTAAAATTATTCAAAGTTCTTAATAATGCCTAATTGTATGATTCGTGCTGACCGGGTCTGGTTTCTCAATGAACTTTAAATTTGATTGTACGGCAGCAGAAGCACCAAACCGTTATGTGTATTTTAAAAAAGGTTATGAGCATAATACATGAATTGATATTTAAAATTACTAAACTCGCTGGCAAAGTACGTGAACACATCAATACTCATAGATATCAAAGTATATTATTAGACAAGGCAAATGTTTGGAATCAATTATGCAGTTCCTTAGATGTAATTGATGATACTAAAGATGCGATAAACTCATATTTAGATATTGATCACACTAAAGATACTGGGACCAAATATTTATCAACATATGGCATTTTACAAGCTTTATTTATTCAACAAGATGCATTAAAAAATTTATCAGAATGCTTTGACATCGACTTTGATAAAGACCAAAGACTTCAAAAAATAAGATATTTAAGAAATGCATCAGTTGGACACCCTACCAAATTAATACGTGATAAAAAATCATACTACTTTCATATATCAAGACCATCGCTTAAAAAAGAAGGATTTGATCTAATTCAATATGACGGATCTAAATCTGCAAAATTTATTCGGGTTAACATATTAGAGTTAATTCAAGATCAATTAGAGGTAATCGTTGATAAATACAGAATCGTTGTCAATGAACTTATAGAAATAGACCAACAGCATAAGGAAATGTTTATGGGAAATAATTTACAAGATATATTCCATTCTGGTATAGATTATAGTTTTCAAAAAGTCTCCTCTGGAATTGAAGCCAGTACAGGTGGGGATAAGGAATGGGGTGAAAGCAATTTAAAAATTATACGGGAAGCATATAATGAGTTTAAAAATGAACTTAGCAAACGCAATGAATTGAATGACTGGACTGCCCATGAATTAAATGAATATTTCCATGCAATTTCTAGAATTGAGGAGTTCTATTCTGATGAAACAGATTGGATAACTACTACAGATGCACATATTTTTGTAGACTACATTAGAACTAATCATAAAAATTTCGTCACAATAGCGAAAGAAATTGATGAAACATATTCAGAATAGATTCAGATACACATAACCAGCGGTTCGTACGATCGATAATCGGATGATTGCAAATAGGTTTTGATCCAGCCCCGCCGTTCAACCGCCAGACCGTTAGTTGTCTTTAACCTTTAAAGCTATATTCATGGATTTAGTATCCGATACACTTAATGTTTATCTACTTGACTCTGAAACCTCAAGTATTGGGCTAAACTATATCTTAGGGGTTATAAAAGAGATCGCAACTATTATTGCTATTGTTGTTGGTTTGATTTTAGGTCATAAAGGAATTAAAAAGTATTTACTTGAAGACTTGATAAAATCTCGAGTAAACAGAATACATGATGCGAATGAAAAAGTTTTTGAAGTATCTAGCGAGATTATTAGTGAGATTTCAGATAGAACTGATCTCAATCGAATACTCAAGGAAGAAGACATTGATGTTATTGATGGATTGACAAAACGTCTTTATAAAAGTGCGCAGGGAAGTAGCTTTCAAGTTGAAACACTAGCTTATTTACTACATGAGACGACAAAAAATATTTCACCAACGATAGAGAAAGAAAATTATAGGGAAAATAAAACCGTTGCTGATTTCTTCAATTTGATTCACAGCACATGCGTTACAATAAATGAATATGCCGGCACTATTGTAGAGCTGCCAAATAGCATTAAAACTTTAGACTATTCTTCCATAAAAAAATCGGTGCGAAAATATTTGTACGATACTGAATATAAAGTTTTCAAGGACATTAAAACAGGGGTAACATTAAATCCAAATTCTGCGATAATAAACATATATCATGATCTAATCAGGAATAGTTCTAACACTTATGTATTTAGCAAAAGACTGTTTCAAACTCTGCAGAATAATAATCCTGTTCTAATAAAGCTTTTTTTGAGTGAAATCTATTTCCCATTGATTCTTGTAAGAAAAAAAGAATCTGTGATGATGGGAAAGCTAAGATTACATTTAGTAGACTTCAGGAAGGATAAGCAGATAATCAAAGATGGTAAGGAAGCAGATGGAAGTTTTGTTTATAAATTCTATTACAGTAACATAAATCCTGTTATGAGATTCGTAGATAATATAAAAGATATTGACGTTGTTAAAAATGATTATGAAGATTCTTTCTTGGAAGATAATTATGATTGCTTTAAAAGCTCGATTGAAAAGTTTGAAATGCGAGGAGAAGAAACTATAGTATTAACATGTAGTGAAGAGTCTGTAAAAAAATATTATACACATCAAAAGGAGAAAATTAAAGCTAAACTCGATTCAATAAAAAAGAACAACTAACAACGGTTTCAACTCGTTTATGCATTAGAAAGTCAACTCAAATCGTACTTTTTCTTTGTCCTTATCAAT
>JBBDIH010000276.1:0-2058 GCA_040880505.1 Minisyncoccota bacterium | reverse complement strand
GGGGTGGGGAATACTAATGGACTTAGGTGGGGAATACTCGTGACCCTCGACATCTTAAGACCACCTTGGATATTGATCGGATAAACAAACTTACTCAGAATTCGATCACAAATTCGCTTTTGAATCCATTTTAAATTCCCCTTACTTGGGTTAATTACTCGGTTTTGTGCAACACCATTTTTGACTTTTTGAGTCCCATCAACATGTGTTTTAGGGCGGTCCCATTCTTTGTAGTAAGCCTCAATATCACTTGTAATTCTTTCAATTAAATCCCTTGGAACTCCAATTTTTAAACAGAATCTATCTATGCTTTGAGTGAAATCAAACTTCAGCCTTGGATCAACATATTTTAAGCCCTTTTCAAGATTCAGAATTTTCATCATTAATCAATAGTTCTTTGATTAAGCCTTCAATCAAAGGGTTTATTTTATCAAATGTTTCGTGTTTATTGTTTGGTATTTCCACCTTGTTTAATGTAAGGTAAGCTAATATTGATGGTGGAATTTTTAACTCCTTTGATAACAAATTAATTAAATTGATGCTCGGTGTTTTTCGATCCGACTCTAGAAGAGACAGATAAGTTTGAGTCACACCAATTCGGTCAGCTAAAACCTGCTGATTAATGCCCTGTCTACTTCGTAACTGCTTTATTGTAGAGCCAAATTTCATAAATATATATTTTAAGAAAAAAAGAGGGATTGGGTTCTGATTTCTAAATAATTTATCATTATTCCTCAGAAAAGATTTTGATCGCCACCTTTGTCAAGAAGGCTAGCACTTCGATAACGAAAGATTTGATCTCATCTCTTTGAGCTTCACTCTCAACACACATAGAATACTTTTCAAGTAACTCTAACGCATTTTCAAGTGTTTCGATTTCATCACCCGAGAGTAACTCCCGGTGTGATTCAAGGAGCATATAAATACACTCCATTGCATTTTGGACATCTGTCCTATGTTTTATCATAATACAGTAATTTTAGGTTTCAGTGCACTTATGTACACCTGCCCCTAGAAACCAAATAATCTGCTGTACGGCGGGAGTTACTAAGATCCCCCTAATTCGCCTGCCCCAAAAGGAACAGTTGCTAATTGTGATCAGTGTCAAAAAGACAAGGTGGTTAGAGCAAGCTCAACAAGAGTGAGACAAGCCGTAAGCCGCATGCACAATCAGTATCGGCGATGATTTATCGCTACCAAACTTAATTGGCTTCAGTTTATCAGTCCAGTTTATCTGGTTATGTCCAAAAGTTATCACACTAATTCAAAGAACTGTTTTAAAATAGAAATATTAACTGTGAGTTAATAATTAGAATTCACTAATATTAGCAAATAGATTTGATTACCTTTCCTTAGAGATATTTTTTATGAACACGAACCACTTACTACTGTAGAAAATTACTACTCTCTTTGTTGGAGATATTTGATAACAAACTGAAAAAAACCCGCTTTCAAAAGCATTTACCACTCTTTACGGAGAAGCAGGTAAGTCCTACCTAGATTTTATACCGTATAAGTACAGGGCTTTCCCCTTTCAGGCACTTGCAGACAAAGAAATAGAGTCAAGAAGTGTGACATTCATTTGAACAATAATAACAGCCATTGGATCTTGCATATTTTTTCTTTGCTTCAAGAACAGCCTCTTTACAATTAGAATAATACCCTAAATATTCTCTGTTCATTGCATTTGGTAAATAGGAACAATCTTGTTTGTGTACCTCGTGATCCCCATTACTTTGATTATTTTTATTTACATAATAATGATACATAAGTTCGTTTTATTTTAAGTTATTATTTGTAGTGTTATCAGGATTGGAAACGGGAGTTTCCAATCCATTGATATTTCTAATATGATAATTTTCATAACTACCACTTTTAATCTTACTTACAAATTTTAACCGGGTCATTTCCTCTCCCGAATAATTGTCTCGAAATCTTTTATTTCTACCGGAACTCGTTTCATCAATTACAGATATTTTTTTGCGTGCCATGGAATATAATTTAATTATTAATATATGTACAATATATGTATATTAATTACAACTTCTAAATTCAATC
>JBBDIH010000275.1:10939-12271 GCA_040880505.1 Minisyncoccota bacterium | reverse complement strand
CCGCCTGCCTTGTTGGTAGACAGGTCAGGAAATTTATTTGTAGGCGAATCCCTCCTTAATCTTTGACAGTTTATAGTGAATATTATATTATATAAGTAGTAAAAATTAAAATTTAAAACTAAATAACCGGTAGTGATAGATATGAAAACAATATTTTTTTTAATTGCTAATTTTATTTTGTTATCCTTAGCTTTTTTTATGAGCCATGAAGAAAACAAGATAGAAAAAGTAAATTTGTACGACATGATCGAAATTGAAGAAACAGTAATAACCCCATCTCAGTTATGGGTCAAATCTTTTGATTCAACTGACACTTTTTGGATACAAAGAGGGGACACTCTTCAATTTGATTATAAAATCGGAAAAATGGTTAAAGCTAAAGTAATAGGTTGTTATTTAAATGAAAACTGTTCTAAAGGAAAAACTTTATCAATAAGTTTAGATAGATTTCAAAAAATGAACAATCTTTATTACAAAACACAAAACAGGATTGATAGATGTTGTTTTAACTGGTAATCATTTAAATCGGAGATTTTATGCAACCAAAAGGATCTTTGTACTTTTCTCTAGTGATTATAATAATTTTCTTAGTTATCTCTTCCCAATTTAATGAAAGAGATGAGAATAAAGAAAATGTTTTTGTAGATATGCATCTTTCTATGAGCGATAAAGTAGAAAGTTTAGAATCAGTAAGTTCAGGTTCTATAATAGAGACAAAAACAAAGGATTTATTTATTTTGAATTATTATGATTCTTATTCAGAAAACTTTGAAGTATCAAATCTTCATAAATCTATTCATTTAAATCTAAATGATGAGAATGGAATAAGTTTTTTGAGTAATATTAAAAAAATAACAGACATTACAGATACAGTTTATATAGAAAAACTGAAACACTTCATAAAACAAAACATTAACAAAAGCCCATCAAACTGATGGGCTTGATTTTTTAAAATATTGTGATATAATAGTTTTCGTGTGAGTGGATGTTCTTTGCGATGATATCGACAGAGAACTACCTCCAAAATTAAAAAAATATGCCCTGGTTTTACCAGAGCATATTTTTGTTTATACTTAATACTGATAATTTAATAAAATTCTAAAAGAAGTTACAGTTAGGACACATTTGATTAAGTTATGTAGGCGGCCATAGTTAGAGCACTCATACTTTAATTTTGGAGGTCACCAGCTATGGTCGCCTACATAACTTAATTTTAAAAAATGTATTGGCCTTCTCATGCTATGATTTTCGATGCTGACGCATCCTTCTATGTTCGCCCTACATAACTTAATTTTAAAAAATGTATTGGCCTTCTCATGCTATGATTTTCGA
>JBBDIH010000275.1:0-10839 GCA_040880505.1 Minisyncoccota bacterium | reverse complement strand
CCTACATAACTTAATTTTAAAAAATGTATTGGCCTTCTCATGCTATGATTTTCGATGCTGACGCATCCTTCTGTAACTTTTTTTAGAATTTTATTTATTAATAACATGAAATTTATATCTAATATATTAAAAAAAATTGGTGGAGATCCACTAGCTCGTTATTGGAAAATAGTAGAGGAGATTAACGCTAAAGAAGAATACTTTGAATCTTTATCTGAAAAAGAGTTAAAAGAAAAATCAGATGAATTTAAAAATATTTTAAGAAATAAAGAAAAAACAAAGGATGATTTAATTCCTGACACTTTTGCTTTAGTTAGAGAAATCGCTAAAAGAAATTTAAACGAAAGACATTATGATGTTCAGTTGATAGCGGGTATTACTTTACATGAGGGTAAAGTTGCAGAGATGCTTACCGGTGAAGGAAAAACTCTTTCTTCAACTCTTCCAGTTTACCTAAATGCATTAGATGGTTCTGGAGTTCATATAGTTACCGTAAATGATTATCTAGCAAAAAGAGATGCTGTTTGGATGGGTCAAATTTACCATGCTTTAGATTTGAAAGTTGCTTGTTTAGTTCATGATGGAGCTTTAATTTATGACCCAAGCTATATGCCAGAAGAAAGATTAGAAGAATTGGATAAAGAAAGAGATTTATTAGGCAGCTTTAAAGTTGTAGATGAATTTTTAAGACCAATATCTAGAAAGGAAGCTTACAAAGCGGATATAGTTTATGGAACAAATCATCAGTTTGGTTTTGATTACCTTAGAGATAATTTAGTTTTAGATTTAGATGATAGAGTCCAGAGGGGTTTTAATTATGTGATTATTGATGAGGTAGACAGTATTTTAATAGATGAGGCTAGAACACCTCTTATTATTTCAGCACCTAATGAACAATCTAGTGATTTTTATAAAACTTTTTCTAATATAGCCAATCGTCTGAAAGAAGGAAAAGATTATGATGTTGATGAAAAACATAAATCAGTTGATTTAACAGATGAGGGTATAGAGAAGGCAGAAAAAATGGCAAATATAGATAATATATATTCACCGGAAAATTCAAAGTTAGTTCATTACTTGGATGAAAGTTTAAAAGCTAAAGGATTATTTAAAAAAGATAAAGATTATGTAGTAAAAGATAATGAAATTATTTTAGTTGATCAATTTACTGGAAGACTCATGCCTGGAAGAAGATATTCTGGTGGGCTTCATCAAGCAATAGAGGCAAAAGAAGGTTTATCAGTTCGAAAAGAAAATAGAACAATGGCGCAAATTACAATTCAAAATTATTTTAAGTTTTATGATAAATTATCAGGAATGACTGGTACAGCTGAAAGTAGTGCTGAAGAGTTTAATAAGGTTTATGACTTAGACGTTGTAAGTATTCCTCCTAATAGGCCGGTAGTAAGAGATGATATGGATGATGTTATTTATAAAAATAAAGATGCAAAATATAGAGCAGTAGCGAGAGACGTAAAGAAAAGAATTGAAAAAGGACAACCGGTTCTTTTAGGAACAACGTCTATAGAAAATAATGAAGAAATTTCAAATTATCTAAGGAAGGAAAATATCCCTCATGAAGTTTTAAATGCTAAAAACAATGAAAGAGAAGGTGAAATAATAGCTCAAGCTGGTAAGGTTGGAGCTGCGACTGTAGCAACTAACATGGCTGGTCGTGGTGTTGATATTATTTTAGGGGGTAAACCAAAAGATGAGAAAGAGTATGAGAAAGTAAAAGGATTTGGAGGACTTCATGTTATAGGAACAGAGAGACATGAGGCTAGAAGAATAGACAACCAATTAAGAGGTCGTTCTGGTAGGCAAGGAGACTCTGGATCTAGTCAATTTTTCTTGTCCCTAGAAGATGATTTGTTAAGAGTTTTTGGTGGAGATAGAATTCAAAGATTTATGGAATCTTTTAAAATTTCAGAAGATGAGCCAATAGAAGCAAAAATTATCTCTAAAGCAGTAAACCAAGCTCAACAAAAAGTTGAAGGCATGAATCTTGACATGAGAAAACATCTTCTTGATTATGATGACGTTCTAAATCGTCAGAGAACTTCAATTTATGAAAGAAGAGAGAGGTATATTAAAGAAGGAAATAATAACAAAATATTAGACAGTTTAAAAAAAGTTTTAAATAATTTCTATGAAGACATAAAAAAAAGAACAGAAGAAGAAATTATAGAACTAAAAAGAAATAAGGCAGACAGAGAAGAAATCAAAAGCAGAAAAGATTTTGTAAAAGAGTTAGAAGAAAAAATAAATATCATACCCAATGAAATAGAAGAAAAGAAATCAAAAATAATTTCTCGTCATATGGTGAGAATTATAGACTCTCTTTGGGTTGAGCATTTAGATGGACTTCAGTCTTTAAGGCAGTCAGTTAACATAAGAGCTTATGGACAAAAAGAGCCAATAGTAGAATACAGAAGAGAAGCTCACTCTTTATTTAAAAAGTTAAACTTTAACTTTCAATCACTATTATATAAAACAGCATTTAAGATATTAGAGATGGATCCTAATGAAATTAATATAGTTAAAAAAGCTGATAAACCAACCCCACCTCCTAGTGGTGAAAAAATAGGAAGAAACGACCCTTGTTGGTGTGGATCTGGTAAAAAATATAAGAGGTGTCATGGAAAATAAAGGTCTCAAGTAATAAATAAATTTTATGGAAGAAAAAAATAATATATCTAAAGATGTTGATTTACTTTTTGAAATAAGTGCATTTAGGAACTTAGATAGAACCTGGAAGCAGTTCTTAAATCCCGATGTTGCAAATAATTCAGAACATAGCTTTCGTGTGGCCTGGATAGCTTTAACTTTAGCTAGATACGAAGAAGATCTTAATGAGGAAAAAATTATTAAAATGGCTTTAGCTCATGATTTATCTGAGAGTCGTTGTGGTGATGTTCATTACCTTTCACGTCAATATGTAGAAAGAAATGAAAAATTGGCTATAGAAGATATGTTTGAGGGAACTAGTCACATGATAGAGATAAAATCTTTAATAGACGAATATGAGAAGCGTGAGAGTAAAGAATCCCGAATAGTAAAAGATGCAGATAACCTTGATGTTCAGATTGAGCTTAGAGAACTTGAATTTAAGGGTCATTCAATGGGAGAAATATTTAATAAAGATCGAAAAGAAAATGTTTACTCAAAGCTTTTTACTGATACTGCTCGTAAATTTTGGGATAAAATTTGTGAATCTGATCCTCATAATTGGCACGTTAATTCAAAGAGGAATCGTCATAATGCAGGTGATTGGAAAAAGTAATGATATACTTAAAGCATGAAGAAGAGAATTGTCATATTAATGGGAGGACCCAGTAAGGAACACGAAGTTTCTTTAAATACTGGTAAGAATATTTTACTTAACTTAGATAGTGATAAATACGAGGGAATACCGGTTATAATTGATAGAGAAGGAAATTGGGAAATTTCTATAGATGATTTAAAGCATCATGCAGATGTAGTTTTTATAGGAATGCATGGTCATTATGGAGAGGATGGAAAATTACAATCTGAACTAGATTCTAATAATTTAATTTATACAGGTTCTGATCCTCATGCTAGCGCACTAGCGATGAATAAATTTTTATCTTTGAAAATTTTGAGGGAAAATGGATTTAATGTTCCTCAGATGTATTATATTAACAAAATGAATTGGATTAATGGTTCTGATTTTATTATTGATAGAATAAAATCTTTATTTGAATTTCCATTAGTTATAAAACCTAATGCAGGTGGTTCTAGTATAGGAATATCTATATTAGAAGATGATTTTAAATTACGATCTGTTTTAGAAAAATTATTTGAGGAAAATAAAGACATTTTAGTTCAACCTTATATAGATGGAAGAGAGTTTACATGTGCTGTTCTAGATCATGGAATAAAAGAGTCTTCATATCCATTAATACCCGTTGAGACAGAACCAAAACTTGAATTTTTTCTTGATTATAATTCTAAATATACTGATGGTGGATTTAAGAAAAATTTTCCAGAAGACTTATCAGATATAAAGTTTAAAAATATAAGAACATTAGCAAAAGAAGCTCATGAAATCTTGGGATGTAAGGGACTTTCTAGATCAGATTTTGTCATGGATAAAAATGGTAAAATATTTATTTTAGAGGTTAACACAATACCAGAGATGGCAAAAAATAGTACTTTTATTCACGGAGCTAAAATGTTTGGTATTGAATTTGATGAATTAATTTCAAAAATAATCGAATCAACTAACTAAAAGTTATCCCCAGAAATTTATGCCCTCGGGAGGCATAAATAAAGGTAATCTTAAGTTAATCCTTATTTATGCCTCCCGAGGGCATAAATACCAAAAATTAAAATTATTTAAATATGAAAAACAAAAAAAACTTCTATGTAGTTGCGACTCCTATAGGCAACTTAGATGATATAAGTAAAAGAGCGCAAGATGTTTTAAGTAGTGTAGAAGTTATTTTTGCAGAAGACACTAGAGTTACAAAAAAACTTTTGAATCATTACAATATAAAAACTCCTGTGTATAGATATAATGAACATAATCCTGAAAAAACTTTTGAAGATTTATATAATTTATTTAGAAAAGGTAGCATAGCTTTGACTAGTGATGCCGGTACTCCGAGTATATCTGACCCAGGAGGTGTTTTAGTTGATTTTGTTAGAAAAAATTTTCCTAATATAAAAATAGAGGTAATTCCTGGTCCTTCTGCATTAGTTTCTGCTGTCTCTGTTTCTGGTTTGCCATCAAGTTCTTTTACTTTTTTAGGTTTTCCACCACTAAAAAATAAAAGAAATAAATTTTTTGAAAACATAAAAAATATAGAGGTTAAGCCAGTAATTTTCTATGAATCTCCACATAGATTACAAAAAACTTTTGATAATATTGAGGAAATTTTAGGAGATATAGATATTTTTATTGCAAAAGAAATGACAAAAATCTACGAAGATTATTTTAATGGTAAAGTCTCTGAGGCAAGAAAATATTTTTCAGGAGATAAAGGTAAAGGTGAATTTGTTGTAATTATTCCTTAGTGATTAGCCCCGTTAGAAACTAAAAACATGAAGCAATCAAATATAAAATCAAAAAACAGAAACGTTTCTAACGGAGTAAAACGAACATTTGATGTAGTAGGAAGTTTTTTGATTTTGTTAATAACTCTACCTTTTTTAATTTTAATTGCTTTGGCTATTATTTTTGAAAACGGATTTCCTATGTTAGTTAAACTGGATAGAGTAAGCGAGGGAGAGATAGTTAGAGTTTATAAATTTAGATCCATGATAAAAGGTGCTCATGCTATGAAAAAAGATTTAAAGCATTTAAATGAAAGGAGTGACGGACCATTTTTTAAAATTAAAAATGATCCTCGTTTAACTAGTGTTGGTAAATTTTTGAGAAAAATAAGAGTAGATGAACTTCCTCAATTTATAAATGTATTAAAAGGGGAACTGTCCATTATAGGCCCTAGACCTCATGAGTTAAGTGAAATTGAAAAATATCCTGATAAGTATAGAAAAATACCCTTTGCAAAAGCAGGGGTAACGGGATTATCTCAAATTAGTGGTGCGTCAGCTCTAAATTATTTGGAAGAATTAGAACTAGATTTATTCTACATAGAAAACCAATCATTATGGTTAGATATAAAAATATTATTTAAAACATTTTGGATATTTATATCTGATCCAACTGGAGTGTAGAATAAAGATAATTTGTTTATTTGCTAATTAAATTTTAGAATAAAAGTCATGCGAGTAGCTATATTTCATGACTATTTAAATCAATATGGAGGAGCGGAGAGAACTTTAGAAGTTATCTTAGAGATTTTTCCAGATGCAGATATATATACACTTCTTTATGACGAAGAAAAAACTTTATCTAAATTTAAAAACTATAATATAACTACCAGTTTTTTAAATAATAAATTTATTAAAAATAATCATAGATTTTTTATACCTTTAATGCCTTTAGCTTCTGGTTTAATGAAAGTAAAAACAGACTATGATTTAATATTTTCTAGTTCTGCAGGATATGCAAAGGGGTTTGGTTATTTTAATAAAAAAGTTACAGATATATTTCATATTTGTTACTGTCATACGCCACTGAGATATGCTTGGGAGATAGATTATTTAAAAGATCTTTCTTTAGCTCCATGGCTTTTAAAAAGATTTTTTGTTTATCCAATAGCAAAAATTTTAAAGAGATGGGACAAAAAAGCCTCTAAATATGTAAATGTTTTCATAACTAATTCAAATTTTATAAAGAGAAAAATAAGAGCTTATTATAATAAAGATTCTGAAGTTATTTTTCCGCCAGTTAATCAAGACATTTTTTATCCAGAATTAGATAAAGATTTAAGAGATGAAGGGTATTACTTAATGACTGGTAGATTACTTTATTATAAATTATTTAACTTAGGAGTTTCTGCTTTTAATAAATTAAAAAAACCTTTAAAAATAGTTGGCTCTGGTCCAGAAGCTAAAGCTTTAAAAAAACTTGCTAAGGATAACATTGAATTTTTACCGTATGTGACTGATGAGGAGTTAAGAAAATTATATTCCAATGCTAAAGCTTTTATTTTTCCTCAAGTTGAAGATTTTGGACTTGTTGCTGCCGAAGCTCAAATGTGTGGAACAACAGTAATCGCTTATAGGATAGGTGGTTCAGAGGATATAGTAGAAGAAAATAAGACTGGATTATTTTTCTATAATCAAAAAAGCAAAAATTTAGTACAAGCAGTCAATAAATTTGAGTCAATGAAATTTAATAAAGACTATATTGCAAAGAAAGCTGATGTTTTTTCTCAAGAAAGTTTTAAAAAGGGGATAATAAAAGTGGTAGAAAATTCTGGCTTTAAGATATAGTATTAGAGTAATGCCAAAGGTACCAAAAAAGAACATTGAACCTGTGTTGGTTGATGTTAAAAAGCCTGATTTTAATTATGAGAATTCAGTAAAATTTGCAAGATTAGATTTAGCTAAGCATTTACTAGAAAAAGAATCTGAAGAAAATATGTTTTCTTTTAAGATGCCACTTATTGTAATGGCTAGTCTTCTTTTAATTTTTTCTGGATTTTTATTTTTTGATTTAAATAATACAAAAAACTTAGTTCAAGAAAGAGGGGGTAATATAATGGCTAATGTTATGACTTCTTTGGGTTCAATTAAAGATCTTGACCCAGCTGAAGCAAAAGTTGCTTTAGAACAAAATCAAGAATCTCTTTTTGCTATAAATAAAGATTTAGATTCTGGTCCTAGTAAAGTATTTATGAGTGTTATTTCTCAAATATCACCGTTTTTTAAAGATGCTAGAGATGCTTTAAAAGATTTTACAGAAGTAAATCTTGGTTTAATAGCTTTATCTGAAAATTTAAATGATATTCAATTGAATGGTTTTAGTTATTTTAGAAACAATGGAGATGTTTTAGTAGATAGACTTTCAGAAACAAATTTACTTGTAACAGAACTGCAAAGTAAAATAGAGAGTTTAAGAAATAAATCAAAAACATTAAGTAGTAATGAATATCTTGGTGATTTAAGTAAAGTCATTGAAGAAAATTACATAAGTTATGGAACCGATCTTTATGTTTTAAATGATTTTCTAGCTGGACTAGTTTCATTAATAGACTCAGAAGATGAAAGACGTGTTTTATTAATGTTTCAAAACTCATCTGAGATGAGACCATCTGGAGGATTTTTAGGTAGTTATGGAGAGTTAATAATAAAAGATGGTCAAATGGTTGGATTAAAAACAGAGGACATATACTGGCCAGATCATGAAATAAATTTAGATGAAAAACTTATTCCACCAAAACCATTACAGCACGTGACTACTGACTGGGGAGCAAGGGATGGTAATTGGTTTTTTGATTTTCCAACATCAGCAGAGACTGTTATGAGTATTCTTGAGATGTCTAAAATATATGAAGAGGAAAATATAAATTTTGAAGGCGCTATTGCAATTAACGTGAATGTTTTAGAAAGTTTATTTGATATTACTGGCCCCATAGAAATTGAAGAGTACGATATGATAATAAATAAGGATAACTTTTTATCTGAAATTCAGAGAGAAGTTGAAGAAGGTGAAGGTGCTGTTCCTGGTAAAAATCCTAAAAAAATTCTTTCTTATATTGCACCAAAAATAATAGAAGAGATGGATAAAATGACAAAAGAAGGATCAGAATTATTTTTAGAAATAGTAGAGAGTCATTTTAATTCAAAAGATATAATGATTTATTCTAGAGATCCTGAAATAGCTAGAGCTTTAGAAAGGTTTTCTGTTGATGGTTCTATTTACCAAATTCCTAGTGGTTTTTGGGGTAGCTATTTAGCTGTTGTTAATGCCAATATTGCAGGAGGAAAGACCGATGCTTTTATTAAAGAAAACATTAATGTTAGAGTGGAAGTCTCTTCAGATGGTTCTATAATTAGTGATTTATCCATAACTAGAGATCACTTTGGAGGAAATGAAGAAGACCATTGGTATAATTCAGAGAATAAAAATTATTTAAAGATATTTACAAACCCAAACTCTAATCCTTTATTTATAGAAGGCAATACAGAAAGAAGAAGAGTTTCTAATAACTACGGTTCTAAATATCAATATTTAGAAAATCTTAAAAAAATAGAAGATTCAGAAATATTTTTAACTACTTATAATTTATGGGTATCTTCTGAATTTGGTAAAAAGAGTTATGGCACATGGTTTAATATTGATGCTGATAGTAAAAATACTTTAAACTTTAGATACTTTATACCACCAAGTAATGATTTTGTTTTAACATCAGGTAGAAAGTTTAGATTTGTTTTTGATAAACAATCAGGAGTTAATAACTCTTTAAGCTTGAAGATAGGTGCTCCATTAGGATATAAATGGGAAGAATCAGACTCTTCTAATTTCACTTATGAAACTACACCAGACAAAAGAGAAGTAATAACACTTACTTTAGTATCGAATTAAAAGTTATCCCCAGAAATTTATGCCTCCCGAGGGCATAAATAAAGATAAACTTAAGTTAATCTAATAAATTTTTGAAAAATTAAAAATTAAATGGAAAATCAAAAAGAAAAAATTAAAATAAGAAATTTTTGTATTATTGCTCATGTTGATCATGGTAAATCAACTTTAGCAGATAGAATGCTAGAGATAACAAATACTGTTGATAAAAGACAGATGAAAGAACAGTATCTTGATGGCATGGAATCAGAAAGAGAAAGAGGGATAACTATTAAAATGGCTCCTGTGAGAATGAAGCATAATGATTACATATTAAATTTAATTGATACTCCTGGTCACTCTGATTTTTCTTATGAGGTTTCTCGTGCTCTTGCTGCTGTAGAAGGAGTTGTTCTTTTGATTGATGCTTCGCAAGGAATACAGGCTCAAACAATAGCAAATTTAAGAGTAGCAAATAAACTTGGTTTAGATATTGTAGCAGCTATAAATAAAGTAGATTTATTTAAAAATGAAAATGATTTAAACGATAGACTTTTAGAGGTCTCTGATCTTTTAGATATAGATCCTGATAGTATTTATAGAGTCTCAGGAAAGACAGGAGAAGGAGTAGAAGAACTATTGCAAGGAGTTATAGATAGAATATCTCCTCCTGAAATTAATAAAGGTAAACCTGTCAGAGGTTTAATTTTTGATTCATTTTATGATAACCACAAAGGAGTTGTTGCTGGAGTTAGGGTTTTTGATGGTCAACTTAAAGACAATGATGATTGTAGTTTAGAGGCGGTAAACAAAAGTTTCAAAATAAAAGAATTAGGTTTTTTTACTCCTCAGTTAAAAAAACAACCTTTAATATCTACTGGAAATATTGGCTATATTGCTACGGGACTTAAAAACCCAGAAGATATAAGAATAGGAGATACAATAACCTTAAAAGAATTTTCTGGGAAAATAGAAACTTTACCTGGCTATCAAGAACCACAACCAGTTGTTTTCGTTTCGTTTTATCCAGAAGATGCAGATAAGTATGAAGATCTTGGAAAATCTTTACAGAAATTAAAATTAAGTGATTCATCTTTAATGATAGATAACGATAGAAATGAAATATTAGGAAGGGGATATAAAGTAGGATTTTTGGGTAAACTTCATTATGAAATAATAGAAGAAAGATTATGGGATGAGTTTAATATGGAAACAGTTAATTCTTTACCTTCTGTTGTTTATGAAGTAAAAACCATGGAAGATGAATGGATAGAAATAATTCGTCCAGAAAATACTCCTGAAGGAGCTCAGAAGATTAAAGAGCAAGTTGTTGATTTAGAAATAATTATTCCTGCTGAATACTTGAATGATCTCTTATCAATTCAACATCAATTTAGATTGAAAGACATAAAAATAACTTCTATAGGGAACATGACAAAGGTAAAAGGCTTAATGCCTTTACCCGAACTTATAAGTGGATTTGATGAAACTTTAAAATCAATCAGTAAGGGTTATGGTTCTTTTAGTTATGAAAGAGATGGGTTTGAAGAAGCTGATGTGGTTAGAGTTGATATACTAGTTTCAAAAGAAATAATTCCAGGACTAAGTCGTTTTATTGCTAGAGATAAACACGAAACAGAAGCAAGAAGAATGGTTAAAAAATTAAAGGAATTATTACCTAAAAAGCAGTACGCTCAACCAGTCCAAGCAACTGCAGATGGTAAGGTTGTTGCTAGAGAAGACGTTCCAGCTATGAGAAAAGATGTTACAGCTGGACTTTACGGAGGAGATATAACTAGAAAAAAGAAAGTATTAGAAAAACAAAAGAAAGGAAAGAAAAAACTAAAGAAGGTGGGGGGCGCTCAGATTGATTCCAGAGTATTCAAGGAGTTACTTAAACA
>JBBDIH010000274.1:0-2079 GCA_040880505.1 Minisyncoccota bacterium | reverse complement strand
TTAAACCAAGTGAAATGAAAAGGGACAGTGAATTTATGAATCGATCAATTTAGGTGATAGTAATCTGCCATTGCTATCGTAAGAGAATAAATTCGTAAAGACTCTGTTAGGTGTCCTTTGAGTCGAACTTATTAGTCGTCCGTAACTACTATCATAGCTAAAAGATTCGGAAATTTTTTAACCTCGGCCTATTTATCACGAGTCGTGATATTATATCCTTGTTATAAAAAATATTGCTGCTATGTAAAATAAAAGCCCTGCTTATGCAAGGCTTTTGTTTTTATATATATCCCACAATTTGGGATATTTCAACGGCAACTCGTCTTCTTTCCAATCTTCTCCTTTAATTTCTTCTACTTTATCATAGTTCAGATAATCAAAAGTTAAATCTCTGGGTAATTCTTTGTCTGTATCTTCCCCAAACCTCTTAATAAATGTCTGGTCTGCAACATACAACATTTCTTCACCGCCAAACTCTAATTCTTGGATATTATTTTCTGCAATTACCTCTGGATTTTCTATTGCGTTATAAAAAAGTTCCTTTCCTTCAGCTATCAACCTACATCTAAAATACAAGAAACTGTCATCACTAACATAGTCATTAATTATTTTTGCGGCTGCCATTATATTATATCGTGCAGACTCTGAGAGTGCTTCTCTGAATCGATACTCAAATTCAACAATCTGGCTTTCATTCAACGAAGATAACTTAGTTATCAGGAGTTCGATTTGATGTGAAAAATCTCGACTTTCTTCCTTTGACTGCTCTATGATTTCCCAAAAAACTAATTCATTCATTTAATTAAACCAGTTGTTTTAAATCATTTTCAAATGCATTGATATCAAAATCTTTAACTTTTTCTGATATTACTTGAAGGGACTTTAAAATCCCTTCAAGTATAAATCCTTTAAGATTAGAATCATCAGTACTTCTAAATTGTTCGAAGTCAAATTCAATGTCACATTCAAACATTTTTTTTGCCTTAGTAAACTTAGGCTTTCTTGGCTTAAAGAAAGCTTTAAATTCCTCACTCATTGATACAATGCCAAAGTATAATTCTTCCAATGAGTCCCCATATTTATTTGATTGAAAATGCTTTTCAAGTTCACTTGAAAGCTCATTAACAATACTAGATTTACTCGTAAGTTTATTGTCTAAATATAGTGCTAAGCGTACTTTCATTATTCTAATTTATCTATAAATGCTATTTCCAGGAGGCAAACTACCATTCATCATGGAATAACCATAAATCATAATTTTCTCCTGTATCTTTATTTCAACGACATTTCCTTGGAAAATCGGAATCATTGAAACCCCTCCAGGAATCATATTGTTTAATGTGCTTTGTGAATACCTTCCAAAACCTTTTGTTGTTTCCCCATATTTCCAAACATCTCCAGCATTCATTTGAACTGGAACACCTCTTACATTAATATATGTTCCAGGTTGATTAACTCTAAGCTCGTAAACAAATCCTCGTGTATTATTGACTTTTTCAGCAATCCTGGAGATTTCAGTAGCCATTTTATCTGCAAGAACATAAGTTCCATAAGCCCCAATGGTAGCTAAAGCAATTGCATCTCCAACTGGTATTGGGCCATCCGCTACAGCAGCAGTAGCAGCAAATGCTAAAACTCCACCCCAAGCATAATCACCACCCCCACCGTTTGCGGCCTTCTCTTTGGGATAATACATAATCACTCCCTGTGCCCACAGCTTCCCATCTATAATTGCAATTGTTCCTTCGTAGGCATACTGCCCGCTAGTACTCTCATTCAGAGGTTCAATTACTTCCTTGTACCTTTGGTAATCTACTACAGGGTTAATCGTTTCACCTGTCTCACTGTTATAGTAAGTATTATTTACATAACTATAGTGCCAATAGTCATCAGGATTCTTTGAAGAACCAACCAGTCCCAGATTTCTCATGTAGGCATTGTACCAATATGAGGCAGCATTAACTCTACTTTGTTTCAACCTCTCCTCCTCCTCAAAAAGTGCCTCTGGCCGGTAGCCGGAGGGATCGGTGAACAGTAGCGGGTTATTCATCACATAACTATATCTGTTAAACCCATTCA
>JBBDIH010000273.1:0-2080 GCA_040880505.1 Minisyncoccota bacterium | reverse complement strand
GGGGTTCATACATGAACGATCCCACATCTTTTACAGGCCTGCCACTCTGTTTCTCAATCACGAAAACGGGCTGATTAATCTCCCCGCGGACAGGCCGGGCTTACAAAGTGGGACCAGTAGCTAATATGAGTTGGCTTTATTGGTTCTCCTTTAAATCCTTTATAAGATTCGTCTTTTGCTAACATGTGCCAAATAATGCGTGCCAGCAGCTTGGCTACTACATTTCAGGCAACAGGCGCCGAACGTCGTCGTTTCAGTTTTTGATAATACTTCCTGACCGGTTTATGATTGCAATAGCCGTCTATAGCCGTTTCCACTTCAAGGACACTTTCCTGTATAGCGGCAATGTGATGATGTTACCGGAAAACAGCAAAAAGTGTCCGAAATATTACTTGCTCCTGTTCAGCAACCGCCTTTCAATCTCGATGAGAAGAAAAATCTCCGGCTCCAGTACGGCGTAGCCCAACAGCTCGCACTCCTCATCCAGGGTGAGCGTCCCGGAAACGGCTTTTCCGCAAAGGTATATTATCCGCACTTCGTGGTTCATGCCTGGGAGACAGCGGCATCCGGAAATTCTTACAAAAGGGAGTTGTCGGGGTTTTGTGCTGGAAAACTATCTAATTGTTTCTATCTGTCAAAATACTTCAAAATTCTATCGTAGTTCTCTGAATACGCCAAGAAGTTTCCTTTCAATGGGAAATTCTTCGTGTGCAAAATAGGTATAACTATTTGATGACCACTATTTGCTTTGTATGTATTCCCGCAGATCATCAAAAAAGTTCTCTGCTTTTTCGGTTCATAATATTTCGGATTACTTAAAAGACCAATAATTTTTGGTTCTGAATTTTCAAGAAACAAGTCATCGGAATTGTAAAACCCTAATTTATGAAGCCAATAATTCACTTGCAAAGACATCGGAAAAACGTATTTGATTGAAGGATATTCGCTCAATATTGAGGTTATGTTTTTTAAACCCTTTATAGCCTCGTTTTCTGGAATTAATACTGTTTTCCCTTTTGGTGCGTGAGGCAATGAATCGTTGCACAAGTTAGTGATATATAATTGATCCGGCTTTATTCTCTGCTTGGTCAAGTAAGAAACTTGGTTGAAAGCTGCTTCAGCTAAAGCAAACTTACTTTTCTCCGTACTTTTTTCAGAAATTGTTTTGAAATAATAATCCGCAAACATAGCATATTCTGCTATCGTGCCAGAATTTTTAAGCCTTGGGTCATGGCCAATTAGTAGTGCCTTCGCTTGATCAACTGCTTTCCAGTCTTTTGTAGGCATATTATTATTAATCGCTGTTAAAGGCTAAGAGACTCAAATAGTTTGTTAATGATTTTGTGCGGGGGGAATTCATTATAGGCATCATGATAGTTTTTTACTGCCTTTACGAACATACCTGCAGCTTCATTCTCAAAGTCAGCTTCCAACCACTCATTTTTACCGCTATCATTATGTTTTAGTTCATTTTTTATCCTATTAATCTTTTTGATTAGGTCTTTATTATCAGGTGCATTGCCAGTTAAATATTTATAAACTTCTCTCAAATACTGTATCTCACGATCGAGCTGATTCCTCCCAGTTCTTTTCTTCGCAATTTTACCAAGGATTTCTTCTGCTGCGCCAGATAAGGTAATTGAACAGATATAATCGCCCTCATTATAATGTTTTGTTGCTGCCCTTAATTGTTTAATTGCAATCTCTCGTTTCTCCATAATTATTTGAGCTCTTATTAAATACGAAGTTTGCGTATCACCACTTATTACATTATCAACAGCTTCAAGCTTACAGATTTTTCTCAAAGCAAATAATTCTGGTGCTAGGGGATTAAATCTTTTTGTTCTGTTATCTAGGTCAAGAGTAGGTTTTACTTCTTTAGTTACATCCTCTTCAAGCTGTCTTAAGACTTTGTATGGAATATTATTATGGTCTTCCCAATACCCAATTACTAAATTTGATTCCATCCAATTTGAAAACCTTTGATCTCCGTCACTCTGAAATTTAAAATTGTTAATGGCTTTTTTAGTTAACGTTCCGTTTCTTGTCAAAGCTGTCAAAGAAAGCTTCTCTTTTAATA
>JBBDIH010000272.1:0-2090 GCA_040880505.1 Minisyncoccota bacterium | reverse complement strand
GGGTGAAATGTGGAAAGAAATAGAAGTTCTGATTCAAAAAGATACCGGACAACAGTATCGCATTGATCAGAAGAAGAAAGAAGTAAATGCGGCCTTAAAAGAGTTCAACAAAGCGTTTGCCCAACTTTTTAAACCGTCAACATCGAAACAGACTAATCCGGAATATATTCTCGGCCACACCACGCCTATTCTGGATAAATTTGAACAAGGTCTGGAGATTAACCTGCGATATTTGGAAGCGACCCCATCCAGCGATTACAAAAGTATCAGAAGAAATGAAGTCCAGATTGAATTGAAATATGGCGGTAAAGATGTTCCTAAGCCTCATCTATTTTTGAACGAAGCAAAACTTTCAGCGATAGCAATATCAATCTATCTGGGTATGATCAAACGCCATCCGCAGCTAAGGCCTTATAAAATTCTTTTTCTGGATGATATTTTCATAGGTCTTGACATCTCAAACAGACTGCCGCTTTTAAAAATTCTGGAAAATCATTTCCCGGAATATCAGGTTTTTATCACAACATATGATAAACCATGGTTTGAATATGCAAAAGGATTTATTGATCAGTCCAAATGGGCTTTAAAAGAACTAAGAGCTCAAAAATTCTCAGATGGTTATGAAATTCCTGTTATCATAGATCATTCAGACCTGATTTTAAAAGCAAAAGATCATTTTAGTAAAGGAGATTATAAATCTGCTGCAGTTTATGCCAGATCTGAATTTGAACGTATCATAATGAAGCATTGTGAGGACAAAAACAAAGAGGTTCGGTTTAAAAGAGATATCAAAAAATACACCTCCAATGATTTTTGGGTAAAAACTAAGGTTAATGTAGGGACTTCAATTATTTCAAGAATTGAAAGTTTGAGATCATTAATATTAAATGACCTGAGCCATTATAATCCGACCTCCAGTCCATTTAGGAGTGAAGTAAATGATGCAATTGATGCAGTTGAAGATTTAAGAACGGAATTGAGAACTATATGACATTCAACAAATAACCTTAAATAATATGGGCCATGAAAGAGTAGGAATATTGCCAAGAAGAAAACGATGGACTCAGATCGTTGACCAAATTGCAGATTTTCACGAATCCAATGATGTGTCCGAAGTTGCGAAACAGACCATCCAAAATGTCCGAAAGAGGTTTGAGCATATTGAGAGGGATAATGGGGTTCAGTCTGCTTTTAAATTTTTGGTACTGCTTTCCCATGCATCAAAGAGTAATAATCCTTCTGAAATCTTATCCGAACATGGTATCAATTTACCATACAATTTTACCCCTCTTCATCTTGCGAAAGCGGTCAATGAATGGACAGATCAACATGCGGAATCAAATGAATACGCCGCAATTGCAATAGAATCTACCATTAGAGCTCTGAGTGAATGGTATTTTAAACATGAAACAAGACAGGTTAATATTTTTACAGAAGATAGTAAACCATCTGAAGTATGGAGAGAGGCTTCACAGGGGGCAGGATTCTGTGAGTTGTCAAGATTGTACTTTTCAAAATTCACTGAAAATTATCTCAATTATTTTCTGGAACGAGAAGCCTCTGCCAGCCTGAATTCTATCGAGGAAAGAGATCGGTTTGCAAATTATTTAGAGAATCACATTGACGAAATTTCAAATCATGCATTTGAGACAGCAAAAATAACCCAATCATTTGCTGCCAGTTGGTTTAATAAAAATGTCAAAGAGATACCACCTACCGATAAAGAAATACAGGGCTTTTTGTCTCATGCCTTCCAAAAAATGAGAGATGAGTTACTTAGAGAGGAAGAGTGATGAGTCAGGCAAAAGAACATATCATCTTATGCAATGGAGCCAAGCTACCTCAATCTTCTTCTAAAAAGAAACAAGATGTTGTTCAACTTGAGTATAACCCGAACAGCCCTGATATCAATGTAAACATACCCATACCGAAATTTGTTGAATGTGTTTATCACCTACCAAAGCGAGTAAAAGATTTATTGGAGATCGCCGCCTATGTGTTCGCGGCTGACCGGAAAATTAAAAGAGGGACTACTGATAGTGTTGAATATCAAATTTGGAGTCGAGATTTACGATTCGTAATTAAAGTCA
>JBBDIH010000271.1:0-2109 GCA_040880505.1 Minisyncoccota bacterium | reverse complement strand
CAATTCTTTTTTCTCTGTCTTTTTGTTCTTTAGTCATCTCTACTTCGTTGTTTTTGTCTTGAAGTTCTTCTGAACTTTCATTTTCTTGAGGTTTTAAAGAGGGTTTTTTGTACTCAAAACTACCATCAGAAACCGGAGAATACATCCCCATAATCTCATCTCTTAGTTGGGAAAATATTTTTCTATCAATCTCTTCAGTTATTTGGTTTATTATATTTTTATCTATATCCAGCTCCTTGCTAATCTTTTTATCTAGCTCATCTGGGTGAACTAATCCAAAAAAGACATACCCAACAAGACGTATTATTGTTTCAGCTTTATGTTTGCTTATGTGATTTTCTTCTAAAATCTCAAACAAAGATTCCCCGTAAGCAGGCGAGAACATGGCCTCTCTAAGTTTCATGGGCATAGAGTCCCATCTTTCATATATTGTTTTTTTAGTGTAAGTAAGCATTTTAGATTTTATTTACTATCTGGCTTTGAGCTACTACCTTTTGAGTTGTCTGATCCTCCGGCAGGCGATTTACCGCCCCCACTACTATCTTGATTGCTAGCATCAGCATAGTATCCGATTGAGTAATTTCCAATTACGTTTTTGAAATTCTCCAAGTCTTTATTTAGTTTAGCTCGTTCAGGGGTACTTTTGGCTTTCATTATTTTATCTACAAGCTTTTTGCTATAATCATCTTTAAACTTTTCCATTCCTTTCATACTCATATTTGGTAGGATGTTAGGGACAACTACAGAGTTTTCATCAATAATTCCTTCAATTTGAGCATTAGCTAATTTTTCTAACTCTGGTCTTGTGTATCCCAAAACTTTTCCTCCATTTTTCCATGGTCCTTCACCTTCTTTACTTGCTAGGGCTTTGAATACATCATCCCAAGGCATATCTTTCATGTCGCTCTTCTTATGTCCTTTGGAGAACTTACCACTAGCCTCTCTAAGTTCTTCTGTTGTGCCACTTTTTAGAGCAAGATTCATTCCCATGCTTATACCACTGGCTTTTTCAAGTTTCTTAAAGTCACCGCTTTTACCAAAGCTTTCAAACTGTTTCTTTGTTTTTTCGTTTAAGTGCTTAGCTACTTCTTCTTTGGTTATCTTACCGTCTTTAACTAGTTTATTTATAACAGCAATCTTTTTTGGGGTAGATCCCGTAGTCCTTAAGATAGCGCTCAATTGACCTGCTGACTTTCCTTTTAGCGAGTCTTCATGTTCCTTTATTATATTCTCTCCACCAGCCGTTGTGGCGTTGGCCATGGGCCGAGCAAAGGTTTTTCCAACCATCCTCTTAAGTCGGCTATCTGACTTAGTCCAATCTTGAGTTCTATCAGCAATTGATTTAGCTTCATCTTCACCTTCCATTTTAAATTTCTTTCTAAAAGGAGCAGATCCGTACTGTCTTCCTTTTCGACTCGCCCACCTCTGACTACCTTTTTTTGTCCATCCCCAAGCTTCTTGTGCTTTTTCTGAGGTTTTAACTCCAAGCTCTAACGAAGCTACTAACCCTCCTATAAGTAATCCAAGCATAACCACCATTTGAGAACCCTGAACTAATATATTTTGAACCATCCCAGAGAATCCAGCAGTCAACTCCATTGGAAACTCTGATAATTGCTCTGCGGTTAGAACCATTAAGTATATAAAAAAGGTTACAGCCGGAGCAAAGAAAGTCCATTTTATAAAACTACCCCACCATTTCTTAAGCTCGCTTTGGTAGCCAGGCACAGCATAAAGAAGCCAAGCTATTGGCGCTAAAATAAGCAGTATTGACAAGGCTACGTATCTAAATAGTAGAAGAATAGCTAGTGCCAAAAGCCCTAAGGCAGCTATAAGCGTAAATATTATAGTGAAAGCTATACTAGTTAGAGCCATAACCGCTGCAGTAGAAAAAGTGTTTAAGGCCCCTGCCTCTGTTTCTGGGTCGGGTGGAAATCTTAGATTAAGGTCGTCGTCTTCAATAACTAGTCTTTGAATATTGAAAGCCCCGGCTATGTGTTCAGACAACTCCCAAGCTCCTGCATTGCTCATTCCAATTCTATCTTGTAAGAAAAACTTTGTTAGTATATGAGAAAAATCTATTACTGCTCCGGCGATAGCTAAGCTAAA
>JBBDIH010000270.1:0-2113 GCA_040880505.1 Minisyncoccota bacterium | reverse complement strand
CTAAAGAGCGGAAGAAATACATTGTAAATTTTACCTTGAACGATTTGGAAGATATACTGAATCCTAAAAAATTTTTTAGGATGAACCGGCAATATATTACCAATATTGAATCTGTGAAAGATCTTGAGCCCTATTTTAAAGGTCAAGTAACAGTAAATTTAATTCCTCCGGTAGATGAAGACATTATTGTAAGCCGAAATAGGACACCGGAGCTAAAAGAATGGTTGGGAGTATAATTAAAATTTTTTGAGAGGAGTTTAGGGGACATTTAAACCATAAAAAGGGTCTTTAATTGCTGAAAAAAATCTCCTATACTTTTTTGTTGTCATAGGTGACCTGTAATATGAACAGACTACGACACGTTTGTTGCACAACACGATGTGGAAGTGGATGTAAATTATCTATCCACAAGTGTAAAAGGAGAGACGGATGTTGTATTTGACCTGATTCGTGAGATTTATGATGAGATGACGATGGAAGGCGAAAAATTCAGGCTACATGTTGAACTATTGAGCCCGGTTGATGAAGAGTAAGTGACTTAATCATATCTGTTTGGAAGGGTCTCCCATTCCTGGATTTCCATGTGGACTTCATTACCTTCACTGTCTGTGAGTACAAGTTGATTGGATTGAGTCACTTTTTCGGAGACCTCTTGGAATAGGGATGATTCAAGGATGATACGCGCTTCGATCTGATAAAAATTTTCAGCAGTGGGAGTGATCATTGGAGGGAATGATTTTCGTTCATTGAATATTACATATTCAGGAGACATTGCAAAATCACTCTCAAGAAAATAAATTGTGACATCGGTGCCTCTTTCAGTAAAATTTGAGTCTGAATCAGGATTCGCAAACCAATGTTGTACAGTTACATTAAAGGGTTGTTCAGATTTAGACGCTTCAGATGGCTCTGAAGTTTTGCAGCTAAACATGACCATTGAAAAGAGTATGATAAAAATAAATTTAAGTTTCATCTGTTATAAGTT
The DNA here is from genome assembly GCA_040880505.1 of Minisyncoccota bacterium. Taxonomy (GTDB): domain Bacteria; phylum Patescibacteriota; class Minisyncoccia; order UBA6257; family GWB1-50-10; genus JBBDIH01. The sequence goes on along the minus strand of JBBDIH010000270.1, from coordinate 1,128 downwards.
TAAATATTTATCAAATTCACTTTTCTAACGAAGATAGCTGAAAATACATATAATCTAATTTCATGTTGATGAAAAAGTTTCACCTGTTAATTTTACTCTTTGCCGGTCTTTTAATTTTGCAAGGATGTGATATATTTTCCTCAGGAAGTGACGATGAAATTTCAACATCGGAAGAGAGACTGTTTGTGTGGAATGGACTCAATTACTGGTATTACTGGCAGGATCAAGTTCCGGAATTGGCCGATGAGAGAAAAAATGATATTCCTTCGTTCAATCGATTATTAAATACTCCTGTCAATGAAGAAGCACTTTTTAACCAACTGATTTTAGAGGAAGATGAAAATTCGTGGTTTATTGAAGATTATGAGGAGCATGAAGCGGCACGGTTGGGTACTTCGAAGTCATTTGGTTTTCGATTTGGATTGGCCAGAGAATACGGTGTTACCGGACTGGAAACCGGAAATGTTTTTGGATATGTCCAATATATAGTGCCAGATTCACCGGCAGATGCAGCCGGACTCAAGAGAGGCGATATATTTCGCGGGATTAATGGCCAGAATATCACCCTTTCTAATTTTTTACAGTTATTAGACAATGAGGTCTATGACTTAAAAATGGCTTCTGTGCGCAGAAATGATTTTGGATATCAGATCGATGAATTGGATAAAACGGTTCTGGTTCAATCGGAAATTATCAATGAAAATCCGATCCATACCTTCGAAATGTACAATTTTGGATCCAGTACAGTCGGGTATCTGTTCTACAACTCCTTCCGGTTCAATTACCACAAGGAGCTAAATGATCTATTTGGAGTTTTCAAAAGGAATGGTGTGAATGAACTGGTTCTGGATCTCAGATATAATGGAGGAGGATCGTTGTTAACCAGTGCGATTTTGGCGAGTATGATCTCGGGTGAAAGTGAAAATTCAATATTTGCTGAATTGAGATATAACGACAAAAGATCTTCAAATAATGAACCCTTCAAATTTTTTGAAAAAGTGCCCATCTTTGACGAATCAGGGGAATTTTTGAATAGTGACACCATATTGAATTCGTTAGGGCTTTCCCGGGTCTATATTCTGGCCAGTAACCGAACTGCTTCCGCGAGCGAAACGATGATTAATGGAC
>JBBDIH010000269.1:0-2119 GCA_040880505.1 Minisyncoccota bacterium | reverse complement strand
ATCCCCCTGAAACCATTATTCAGGGGACTCTTTTTTGAATCCATAAAAAAACAGGTTCTGAATAAGTAAAAATGCTATATTTATTGAACACCTGAAACGTTTAGGACACTATTGATTCACTATAATAAAACAAAAATTAAAATAAAATAATGATGTTAAAATTAAGATTACAAAATAAAAACATTTTTTTTTACACTAAATCATTGGCTATAATTTTCATTGCTATCACAATTTTTATTACAGGTTGTGAACCTGAATCTTCAATAATTGTTGATCCAGATGAAGTATTAAAGAGTGAACAACAACGCATCGATTTTTTAACTTCAAGGGAATATGACCAACTGGCAGAAGTTCTTTCCCCTACTATGAGTTATACTCATTCTAATGCTATAATTGATACTAAAGATGAGTTTTTAGAGGTGCTAAGAAATGGATCAGTTATATATCAAAGTATGGATCATCAAGATGTAAATGTAAGATTTATCAACTCATCTACAGCAATATTGAATGGTATTACAGATGTCGTTGTAACGGTTGAAGGCGAAAATATAGAAGTTCCTTTAAGATTTACAATAGTATATGCAAAGATGGAAGGAAAATGGATGTTTGAAGCTTGGCATTCAGTTAGACTCCCTGAATGAGTAGAAACCGGGCAGAATTATTATATTACCCAGAGATCGGGTTAAGTGATTGATAAAAAAGTGGAAATATTCGAATGTTTTTTAAAAAATAACAGAAATATCTCCCAAAAGGCAAGCATTTTTAAGCTTAGAACTTTACCATTCAATCAAACCGCAAAATTGGAACCCGACGACAACACCATATTTAATCGTTCGTCCAGCTAGAGAACTCCCGAAGTCATTACGATCATAATTTATTCCGATAGGAGATCACATATTACCGCCGAATGATTTGATTGTTGACCAAAAAGGGGGATTGTATTTTAGCGACTCGCAATTTATTGCAGGCAGGCAAACCATTCAGTCAGTCCCATCTGAAGTATTCGAATACATTGAAGTGTTCTACAATCGCCAGAGAATCCATTCTGCACTTGGAGGCGTATCTCCGGAAAAGTTTGAGATACTTAATGATCAATATTCTGTATTATGTACTTAACTCACTGTCCGAATTCTGGGGTCCATACCAGATTTTATGATGGATCAACTGTGTGATTATGTGTTGGTTGCCAACAAGGACTACGAAAATGTATTCGTCTTTAACAGGGATAAAGACAATAGGCAGCTAACCTACTCCAGAGAGCAAGTTAGTGTGACTATGGCTGTTTGTGTAACTCAAAATATTATTAAGGAGTAGTAATTTTCTTGCTTTATGTCAGAAATTATTTTTATTTAATAAACTAAATCAAAAAAAACAGAATTGTTATGCTTAAAAAGACAATCATATACTTCTTCTTATTTTCATTTTTATTAACTACATCACCTTGTTGAACAGGTTTTGATTAACGTAAAAAGGGTTCAGCAGTATGAGTATACTCATGAACTGGTGAATTCCAGTTGGAACGATAAAATCGAAGAAGATTTTTTGAACTGGCTGGAAGATGGCAAAATGGACAGGCTGCCGGTTCCGCTTGATCAGATGCAGGATTTTCTGCAAACGCGCACCTGGTAGGTTTACCCGGTCATAAATCATGCTGGTGCATGGTAAAATATTAATTTATCGAACCAAATTGGGTCGCTATCAAAGCCTTTATCTGTCTTTGTAAAACCTAAAGTTATTCCATGAATACATTTTATAAGTCACTGTTAGTTATTAGTTTGTTATGTTTTTTGTCGGTATGTGTGCTTCTCCTTATCGGGCATAAGTCCTATTTAGGGCCGCTGGTTATCTCCATGTTTGTGTCTCTTGCATTGGGGGTGCGGGGGACGAACACCTTGTTTAAATCCTTTGCTTTTTCTATCTGGATCTTTGCCTCGGTATCCTTAGCCATGTTCTTTCCCAATTTAGTAACAGATGTGAGAGGTTATAATACTGCTGTTTTAATTGTGCCACTGATTCAGCTCATTATGTTTGGAATGGGCACGCAGTTGAGCCTGATGGATTTTGCCGGTGTTTTAAAAAAACCAAAGGGGGTATTGGTCGGGATTGTCTGTCAGTTTAC
>JBBDIH010000268.1:0-2129 GCA_040880505.1 Minisyncoccota bacterium | reverse complement strand
TTATAGCTTCTTCTTCCCACACCCTGAAATTAATAATTCTGGTAGATCTACTGGAAATTTCATTTTCTATTTGTTTTACGATAGAGTTAAAAATCGGGTAATTCATTTTACTTTTACTAAATTTATTCGCAAAGCGCTTTAACTTTCAGGATGAAACATGAACAACTATTACACTTTAATATATTTAACCAAGGAAATAAAAAAAAATCTAAATTACGCTATTTTTACCGCAGCTCATAGTGTACAGAAAAACCGGTTGGATCTATTTTTTAAAAAGAATGAGAATCCAATTAAATTAAGTATAAGTGTTGAACCTAGTAAAACGGCATTATTCCAAGAGTATTATACTATTCCCAAGATAAGAAACTCCGCTCATTTTTTTGAGAATCTTAAAGGAGCTCATATAAACGATATATCATTGGCTGAAGGCGATAGATTATTGACTATGAAATTTAATATTAATGAGCTATTAGTATTTCAGTTATTCACCAATAAGGCCAATGTATTTCATATAAAGAATAATTATATCTGTAGTTCTTTTAAAAATCAAAGTAGGTATAACGAGAAACTTGCTCCAAAAGCACATAAACCCAATACAAAGAATAATGAAGATTTAAAAGGGTCTGCTCGTCAAAAACTCATAGCCATAAATCCTCTACTACCCAGAAATCTTTTCCCTGATCTTGTGGATTATTTTAGCCTTGAACTAAAATCTAATGAACAATTATCAGTCTTTGCTGAAAGGCTTCATCTGGTATTAACGCAAGAGGCAGTACCAGGTGTTTTGGCTGATGGTAGGATATGTTTGTTGCCTGATAATTTTTTTAAAATTGCAGGAAAGAAGATCTTTAAAAATTTTAATGAAGCAATTCGATCTTCTTTCTACTACCAGTCGCATTTTGAAAAATTCAAAAGTCAAATAAATAATATAGTGCGGCGGTTGGAAAAGCAGCAAGTAAAACTACAAAAACGATTAAAATTTTTATCAGAAGCTGATAAAAGCCTTGAGCGATCTGAACATTATGAAAAATATGGTCACATGATCATGGCTAATCTTTATATACCAGTTAACCCTGAGGCGGATGAAATACACGTTGAAGATTTGTATAATGAGGGTAAAAAAATAATTATCCCTATAAACAAAAAGTTAAGTTTGGTAGATAATGCAAATATGTATTATGACAAGAGTCGTGAAGCAAAAACAAGTTATCACACAGCAGGTAAATTACTTAAAGAAACAGGATCAAATCTTGAGCAAGTAAATAATCTACTAACTGAGGTTCGAACTATTAAAGCCCTACGTGAGCTAGACAAATGGGAAAAAACTCATCACCATGAATTACAGAGGCTTGGTGCTTATCAAGCAGGTGAACAGATTCGCCAACCTTATAGGAAATTGGAAGCAGGAGGGTATGAATTGTGGATTGGAAAAAATGCTAAAAGCAACGATGAACTGCTTCGTGATTCTCATAAAGAAGATATTTGGCTTCATGCCCGTGGTTATCCCGGGTCTCACATTATTATTCGTATGAAAAAAAAGATAGATCTTCCTGAAAAACATGTTTTGAAGGAAGCAGCTGCGTATGCCGCGAAATATTCAAAAGGAGCAAGCTCAAGCTTAATTCCTGTAATTTACACCAAAAGGAAATACGTAAGAAAACCAAAAGGAGCAGCGGCAGGTCAAGTTAAAGTAATCAAAGAACAGGTAATATTGGTTAGTGCTATAAAAAATCATTAACAAGTTTGTGATTTTGATGATTTACAAATTAGGTAGATTTGCAAAATCATTACCAATTATGCAGAATAATCAATTTAAACATAATTAAGTTTTCAGAAGTGACCAAAGCTAATAATTTGCCTGGCAACTTACACAATAATCACATACTTCTTTGTGGCTTTATGACGGCAGGAAAAAGCAGTATAGGGAGAATTGTAGCGCATTACCTACAAATGCCATTCTTTGATCTTGATAAGATAATTGAGCGAGATGAAGAAAATTGTATAAGTAAAATATTTAGTGAGAAAGGAGAATCTTATTTTAGAGCACTTGAACTTCGTTATTTGAAACGTTTACTAAACGAAAGAAGATCTTTAATAGCACTTGGTGGTGGGGCTTTACATAATGAAGA
>JBBDIH010000267.1:0-2129 GCA_040880505.1 Minisyncoccota bacterium | reverse complement strand
TTATTTGCTTATGTGTTGTGGGATGAGAAGAATTTTATAATGTGCGAATTATGAGCACAATAAAATTCAGGCTCGTAGAGGAATCCCACCCCCTCCGCCAAATTGAGATTGATGATACAATTAATATATGAAAGTTAGTTTTTCCTACAATAAAGAAAAAGATATTTGGTGTCTTCTCAATAAAGGCAAAAGTTCAAATAATTCACCACATCCGACAAAGCAATATGAGACGCTTTCCATAAAGTATGGAGCTAATCCCAGCGAAGAAAACGTGGGGACTTTTATTGATAGATACATTGCTGAAAATGAAATTGATATTTCTCAATCTATAAAAGACTTTCAAAACGAGTGGGAGATTGTTTCGTCTGAATTTCAAAAAAGAGCGGAGAAGATTTTTAACACCACGATTCCAAACGATATTGTTGCTTACTTAACCATAAATAGTCGTTGCCCATATAATATAAAAGAAAACTTTTTCTATGTGTCTCTATCATCAACTAAGGTTAGGGGAACTATAATGCATGAACTCTGGCATTTTTATACATGGTATGGACTTGGTAGTGATCAAGAAGAGAAATTAGGAAAACAAAAATATAACGACCTTAAAGAAGCGCTAACAGTGTTACTGAATGTGGAGTGTAAAGATTTATTTACTGAGGACGCTATTGATACTGGGTATTCTAAGCATCAAGAAATTCGAGTAAAAATTCTTGAGTATTGGAAAAAAGATAGAAATATTAAAAATCTTTGGAATCATCTTTTGACGTAAGATACTGTTGGAATCTCTAACCTTGTAAATATAAATTTAAAATAATACCGTGAAAAAATAACAATAACATTAATAGTCGCAATCTTAATAATTATCGTTTCTTTACTAATATTTAGTAAGGGTGATAACGTTAACAACTACATGGTTACACTAAAAACAAACAAATTATGATATTAAATTCAATGTATGTGAGTGTAGAGAATATGGAGCGGGCCACCGAGTTTTACAAAAAGCTTTTCAAAACGGAGCCCGCAAATGTTGATACGCGCATGACCAGTTTTGATTTGAATGGTTTTTATTTTCTTCTCTTTGACCTGACGGTTGACGGTGAGGAAGCAAAATTTGGCAATAATTGCGTGCCTAATTTCAAAGTGGAAAATGCCAAAGAAGAATACGCGAGAATAAAGCAATTTGCTCCTACTATTGATGATGAAATTCAAGATCTCGGAGAGGTGAAGCTTTTTCAATTCAAAGACAGCGAAGGAAATATTTTGGAGATTTACGAATAAATAATTTGCCCTCGATGATTAATCGGGGCTTACTTAATCACAAGAAAGGCATCTTAAACTTTATTGTGTTAAAATTTATGTATGACAAGAATAGAATTCACGGGAAATAAAAAATAATATGGAATACGGATACAATAAAAAAGTGAGCAAGTCTTTTGTTGAGGCAGTAGAAGTAACAAAGGAAGCGCTTGCTAAAGATGGTTTTGGGATACTCACCGAAATCGATGTTAAGGCAACTATGAAAAAGAAACTTGGTGTTGACTATGATAATTATGTAATCCTCGGCGCATGCAATCCCTCTTTCGCCCACGAGGCTCTTCAAACAGAAAAAGAAATAGGATTACTTCTGCCTTGCAATGTTATCGTGTACGAAGATACTGGTAGCGTATACGTGTCGGTAATTGTACCCTCTGTTGCAATGAGTATAGTTGAAAATGAAGATCTGGCGTCTATTGCTAGTGAAGTTGAGGATAAACTTAAAAAAGTTATAGATTCGCTGAATTAATTAGACATCAATACGAAGTAATTAAATAAACTGGTGTTCTGTTAGTGGTTTTTGTTACAGCGGGATTCGAAAATACTTTCAAGGACGTTTATGCTAAAATAATACCGTGAAAAAAATAACAATAACATTAATAGTCGCAATCTTAATAATTATCGTTTCTTTACTAATATTTAGTAAGAGTGATAACGCTAACAACTACATGGTTACACTAAAAACAAACAAAGGGGATATTACAATTAATTTGTATATGGATAAAATGCCTATTACTGCTGGTAACTTTTTAAAGTTAGTTGAAGAAGGATTTTATGACAATACAAAATTTCATAGAGTAATTGATGGTTTTATG
>JBBDIH010000266.1:0-2146 GCA_040880505.1 Minisyncoccota bacterium | reverse complement strand
ATGGGTCCGCTGGAGCAGGTGAAACCGTGGAGCACCAAAGGTGTGGAAGGGGTGAACCGGTTCCTTAATCGTGCCTGGAGATTATTGGTAGATGAAGATTCCGGGGAAATCTCGGAAAAAGTGAAGGATATTGAGCCTCAAAAAGAACACCTGAAACCGCTGCATGAAGCCATCAAAAAAGTAACAGAAGACATTGAAGGCCTGCGATTTAATACCGGAATTTCAGCACTCATGATCTTTGTGAATGAAGCCAATAACTGGAAGGAAATTCCGCTTTCAGTAGCGAAGGAATTCATTCAGATCCTGAATCCATTTGCTCCTCACATTACTGAGGAACTTTGGAGAATGCTGGGCGAAGAAAAGACACTCGCTTATGAAGACTGGCCCCAATTCAACGAAGAATACCTGAAAGCCGATACCATAACATATCCGGTTCAGGTAAATGGCAAAGTCCGCGCGGATATCGAAGTGGATGCCGATAAAGCCAAAGATAAAGACTACGTGCTGGGATTAGCCAAAGCAGAAGAAAACGTAGCCAAATACCTGGAAGAAGGTAATCTGGTGAAGGAGATCTTCGTGCCGGGACGAATTGTGAATCTGGTGATCAAATAACAGCCTCCCCGGCCTCAATCTGACTCAATATGACTCGTTCCACACGCTCCGCGTTGGAACGTATATTACTGGTTTATGGGAGACATCTTTTTGAGAACTGCTTTTTAGTAAGTGGAACCTGAAGTTCCGGCAGGCATTTCAAACCAGAGGGTAGTCAAGATGAAAAGTTTCTATACTTAATTAGCTCTCAAATTTAATTGGCTTCGCAAATACACACAAACCTCTCGGAAAATCTGTCATAGCTATGTTTTATATACCTTGTTGTAAAACGTTATTATTCCGTTCTCTTTCGTTAAATTTATCATTATGATACTTTAAATACTCAAAATGATTTGGCGATATTTTTTCGGAATTCAGTTTATCTTCTCTTGAAATACCTAACTTTTCCATGTCCGATTTTTCGAGCAAAGTAGATATTAATATTTTTCCGGATTTGTCAAATGAAATCAAAAATTTGTCAAATAGTTTATCATAATTTGGTGTCAATAATAGTCCATTAAACAAATCGTATTTCTCGTTTTCATTACATTCGCTAAAAGGCTTAATATGAGATGCAATTAATAATTCCTGTATCTCAAGTTTAGTAACGCAAGATGTTTCCCAATATTCAATCAGTTCTCTACGGTAATTTGACTGTCCTAATCTGATTTTGACTAAAGCTGTCTTTTCGTTTATTAATAATGTTTTGTTATTCTCTATTTCCTTTATTTGATTGAGTATAATCGGCTCAATTTTAACAATTGAGTTTTCTCGATTTTTCAATAATCTATTAGCTTTCTCAATTGTTTCAGGAGACAATCTATTTTTATTGGCAAATTTCGTAACATATTCTAATGCAACGTCTTCTAATTTATTTCTAAAGATTTTTTTTCCTTTTGTCGCTCTTGATTTATACGACTTATCAGTCCAAGATTCGTATTCTTTATTTTTATCAAAGTTCTCAAAAATGAAAGTATTGTCTTTTGAAGCGTAATGTTTTTCAAATACCTCAAAATATTTAATAAATGAAGAAATACTTATATGTTGAAATATTTTTTTTACTTCTTCAAGTGAACTGTCTTTAATCATATTTAACTATGTTCATAGTGGTTTCCTCAAATGTATTTCATCGCACCAACCTTTGCAAATAGCTCTGTTTGCTTATGGATGATAGAGTCTGTACAACTCGTTCCACACGCTCCGCGTTGGAACGTATATTACTGGTTTATGGGAGACATCTTTTTGAGAACTGCTTTTTAGTAAGTGGAACCTGAAGTTCCGGCAGGCATTCCGAACCAGAGGTTAGTCAAGATGAAAAGTTTCTATACTTAATTAGCTCTCAAATCTAATTGTTTATAGCGGCCTTTGGGTATGAAATGTAGGGCATTTCGAAGCTCTTAACTGTCCGCCTGCGACAAAAGTAGCCACGAAGTACAAATCTTGCGAAAAACCCTTCCTGTCCAATGTTTTCTTAGGTGCCGTTGCAGCACGTTATCTTATTTTATTTCTCACCTATTCGTTCGATTGTACAAGAGGTTTGAATCCTCCATAGACC
>JBBDIH010000265.1:0-2155 GCA_040880505.1 Minisyncoccota bacterium | reverse complement strand
TAATTCTGTTTCGTAAGGGATTAACTATTCGTTTTAATGTTGACCCTGCCTCTTTCCCAAAACCTGAATTATTTATAAGGTTTAAATGTCGTTTAGCTTCCTTTTCATTCCCGGATTCAGCTGCTTTAAGTGCTAATAGCGCATTTATCTGCAAAATTGAGGTGGGCAAAGTTTCCCTCAACCGTTTGACAAATCCTGTGGTTAAGCGGGGATCATCCATTTGCCGCACCCTTGCCATCAACCTGCCCCAAATCCCTTCATGATCAAGCAAAGATTTCCATCTCTTAAAGGAGTCTTTCCAATATTTATCCCTCATTTTGATTTCTTCCTCCGGTAATAGTTGCCCATTTTGTTCCATGTCCAGAGCCAATAAATGGGATAATATTGCCAGATTATGTTTTGAAACATTCGATTCTGTAAGTTTGGCTTCGGGATTTAACCACATACTCTCTGCAGGTTTTATATCGTTTCTGGATAATAACTCAAGGGCATGGTCCATCTGGTCAGTTTCTAAACTATGGGGCCAAAACCAGAAAAATTCATCAATAATCCTTGTTTCAGGGTCTCTTAACCGATGTAAAGCCTGACGCACTTGATCGGCATCAGGTGGAGGTAAAATAGGCAGAGGACTTTCGGTTATTTCCGTCCTATTCCCATATTTTTCGGCCATCCGGTTTTTTTGAAGTTGATTGGATATCTCGCGTGTGCTGGCATTAACATTTAAACCAGAAATCCGGAATGCATTAATCCTGTATATTTCTGGTATTGCGGCCTCCATAAGGATTTCACAACCTTCTTTTAAATTGCCTTGATCTGGTACCATATTCATGCTTCCATAATTTTAAAACCCTTTTATCTCATTACAGAATTGAAAAATGACCATTTTGGAAATTTTCAATCCAAGAGGCAGCGAACAGAAAGCCCCCTTTGCTTGGGATCGTTGTCTCCGCCTGCATGGCCAAAGTTGCAGGTTAAATAACTGGACATAGCGTTGTCACCATACTCCATCGGTTCCCACCATTTACCCTCTTCCCCAATAAAGCAGAATGTTCCATCTTCGAAGCGATAACCACCAGGAAGACCTGCAAAGCCGCTTTCATTTGTACCTCTTCCATTATCTTTCCACAAGCTACTAGTACTTTTCATTTTTGTGCCTGCAAAATAGTCCCCCCCTAAAAAATCGGTTAGCGTTCTCCATTCGAATTCACCTGGTATATGAAACCCTTTGGGTGCTAAACCTCGAGGATCATTAACTGCAAACCAGTTATATAATTTGCCGTAGATTGAGCCGTTTTTTTCTTTGTTTTCGTAATAACACCAGGCCCCAGTTGTTAAGTTTCTCCATGCATCTGCATCCTGCACCATCGGTATAGTATCCCCGTTGCTATAGGTGCTTACATTCAGGTTTTTTGTGCACCAATTTTGAGTGCCTATTTTAACTAATTCCATAATTTATAATTTTTATAAGAGGTAAATGAAAATTCAATTATTTTTATAAAATGAAAATAAAATATCGGTTTTGAGTTTCTCTATATCCACGTTATCTTTTAATAGTAAATTTCTTGTTTGGGATTTATTCCATCCTATTATTGCTAAAAACAAACCATTAATTGTTATATAATTATTTGAAAACTGAATTGAAGCATTAAACAAATTTTTACATTCCGTACTTCTATGAAAAATATTGTCCACAGGTAAGCCAGTTCCAAGGGGAAGTATATTTCTAAGGCTTCTACGAAAGAAATCAATGTTTATGGCATAATTTTCCAAGGTTTTGTACAACTTGTTTTTCTCAAAGAGAAAATTGTTGAAATCAATTTTTGGTTTTTTTCTTAGGTCTTCTTCAATTTTTTCAAGTGATAGGATTCCCAACATAATATGATCTACCTCGATCAAGGGCGATTTTTTATTAGAAGCTTCATAGCTGCTTATTTCCCATGCAAGCTGAACACCGATAGAATAATGGAGCATATTTCTTATTCTTTTTGGATTAATTTTATTAAAACGGTGCGGTTTTTCAACTGGTTTTCAGGACTGTCATTGGAAAATGGAGAATTAGCTTCACTTATACTTCCAATAATAAGGTCCTCACATGGAATCATGCTATTTTCATAAAATAAATGAGCGACCGAGTATTCTGGGAAGGAGGGATAAG
>JBBDIH010000264.1:0-2171 GCA_040880505.1 Minisyncoccota bacterium | reverse complement strand
CTGCTTGCAATAAATTTAGAATCTCTTTTTTTACTTCCTGAAAAGCTTCTTGATACGTTGACCCGAATTTTTTTGTAAACCTGTATTTCTCTTCAGGCTCTGAACTTGTTTTACCATAATAGACACCGAATTTAAATGCTGTAGCTCCTACAATACTGCCAAGGTCGCCCAATTTTCGTTCAAGTATGTAGCAATAATTTTCGCCACGACCGGCTTCTTTATTACCTATCGCATATAATTCAATAGGCATATCTCTGATAAATTCAGGAGAAAACTTATTTACAAACTTCTCCCGCAAAGCATACAATTTTTTTCGCTTTTTCAATAAGTCTTCGATCCGAGTCTCGAACCTTGCTTGTGCCTCTTTTAGATTATATTCATTCATATCTCTTTATTATCCACGAAAATTTATTTAGTCATCTATAACATGACGGTTAAGAAGTCGACCACATTCAACTATACGATTCTTAACCTCAAGCACTCCCTTCAGTAATTCATCGACTGAGTAAGAAGGGAACTTACTTGCGTCATATTCAAATGAGGCCAATCTGATTCCACTAGCCTCGTCGACTAACGATACTTGAAACGCATGTTGCACAAGCCCACGATGCTTAGCGGTGTTTATGAATGCGTTTATGTATTGAAACCAGTGACTGTTCCGTAGTTGACTAATCTCAGTCTTAAGATCGGAGTTCGTAAGTTTTTCCTCAATTTTTTTAATGTTGCATTCTCTGATCTTGAGTGGCTTATCAAGGACAAGACCATTAACCAAGTGTGAGAAAACGTCATACATAGCTCTTACACAATGGATGCACCCAAGGATGTTTGCTTCACTAATGAGATTAGCTTGGTTGAATTCAGCTTGTTTCTCGTGAACACCGAACATGTATTCCATGTTCTTAATGCCGTGTGGATCGTCATAATAGATGATCCTATTCATCGCGTCGCGAGCAGTACGAAAGTGGTAAAGGAAGATCAATACATATCGATCGATTGCATTTACAACCCCGTGTAGTTCGTGATTTCTTCCCAACGAAGTGTTAATATACCCCCGAAGCGCTGCGATATCCCAGGATGTCTGCATTTTGAAATCTAACTTTTCATCATTCATTATACTCGTTCCTGCTTTTTAATCTTTTTCTCAATATTGCTAATTCTCTTTTCGATCTTTTCTCGGTACGAATCACTAACAAATGCACAATTTATTTTAGCAACTGTTAATTCTTCTTTTTTTCTTTTCAATTTACTCAGTATGATCATAAGTCTCTTGAAATTGTACGGAAGGTCTGAGCCATTTTCATAAATATTGATCCAATATACTTTAGCAGCTTGTTCTAGCTTTCCCGCTGTTTCTAATTTATAAGCTTTATCAGTTACAGACGAATAACTAAGAATATCACTCACAGCACCACCTTGAATTAGCTCCAGAGCCTTCTCAGATTCACCTTTTGAGTTTAGATCAGATGCTCTTTTATAATGGTCATCTAATGCTTTCTGATTCTGTTTTCTTTTTCCCTTGATCTTAGCAATTGCCCCTTTAACATCTAATTCTGATAATTGATTGAGATCAAACCTCGAAATATCAAGAGATATTTTTTTCTCTTGTGCCATAATAGTTTTGATTAAATTAATGTTTGTTCAAAGTATTATACAATCAAGGCATAAATTCTGTAAAATTTTTTTCTTTTTTTAAAAATGCCTTTGTGTGGGTTTGATCTTTATTTCAAAGGGCAACCATTTTTTTTAGCCCAATAACGGTCTAGCAAATAAGCGGTGCGGCTAAGAATTTTAATGTAAGTCACTAAGCGCAAACGCATCCGCTTGATTTGCTTGTTATTTGGCGTAGCTATAGTAGGTAAGTAGGAAATTACGCCGGTTGCTTGGAAACATTTTTATAATTCTCTTTGATCTTGGATCGTTTTTTTTCACCAAGTTCAGATTTCTGTTTTTTCATCAGTTTCCTGAACTCCTTTAACTCCTTTTCAGACCAAGGTTCTGACTTAACAACGAAATCGATTCCTTTGGGTTCTTTAACTATAGCCATGGTGATTAATCTTGAAAATATTTTTTCACAAGCTTCAATGCATTAACGGTTTCAATGTACATTCGTTGTCCTTTGAAATGCGTTGCACCAAGTTTTTTCTGGTAGTGTTCAATTAACGCAGACTTTG
>JBBDIH010000263.1:0-12978 GCA_040880505.1 Minisyncoccota bacterium | reverse complement strand
CTAAAGTTTTGAACCTACACTCAGTGTATATATATTTTTAGCACTTCGGATACAATCCTTAATGTTATACAAAATGAATGAATATCAACAATAGCAAAATACAATTTCTTGAAGAGTCACTATCCAGAAATCTTGAGTGGATAAAATCATCTGAAGCTCGACTTCCAGTTGTACTAAGTTTAGACACAGCTATGCTAGCTGTATTTGCTGCTTTAGTGCCTGAAAGTATTTTTTGTGAATCAATATTTTTAAATGTCATTTTTTGGTCTACTACATTATTGCTTTTGTTATCAATACTGTTTTCCTCATTTTCTGCCTTTCCTAGGACTAAAGGGCCAAAAATGTCACTTATTTATTTTTTTGGAATTTTAGAGAGAAGCTTTGATGAGTACAAGAAAGATATCCACAATTTGAATGAAGAAGAATACATAGAGGATCTGATGTCACAATGCTATCGTAATGCTGAGATTGCTAAACAAAAATACTTATGGATTAAAAATTCTATGATTTGCCTATATCTAGCTGCTATACCTTGGTTAATTACTATATCATTTCTTATAAACTCTTAATTATGGCGCTTTTTGATGATTTATCTAGTGATGTTCAAAAAACTATTGATTCTCAATGGAATAAGCGAACTGGACAAAAAATTCCTTCAACAGAGGATATAACTCTTTCTGGAGGTGCTGTTGAACTTGATGCTACATATCTATATTCCGATTTAGCTAACTCTTCAAAAATTGCTAAGGTATTAGACCAGAGGATTGCAGCAAAAATTTTAAAAAGCTTTCTCTCATCAACCTGTCGTTTAATTCGCCATCACGATGGGTCTGTGATTAGTTTTGATGGAGATAGATTATTAGGGGTTTTTTATGGAACATCAAAAAATACGAGTGCTGCAAAATGTGCTCTTCAGATAAAGTATGCTGTTACAAAAATAATTAGACCAAAATTTGAATCGAAGTACGATTCAGTCAAAAAAGCTGATTTCAACATAAGTCATGGTACTGGAATTGACACTGGAAAGGTATTAATTGTTCGAGCAGGAGCGAGAGGTGCTAATGATTTAATTTCTATTGGACGCGGGCCAAATTTAGCAGCAAAACTTAGTGAATTCAGAGAGGGTAATTATAACACATTCATCACTGCATCTGTTTATAACATGTTACATGATAGTTCAAAATATGGAGGAAAAAATAACGATAACATGTGGGAAAAGCGTAGTTGGAAGTTTCTTGGCGAAAATCTTACCGTATACAGGTCGAACTGGCATTGGAAACCATAAAAATTTTGTATAACAAGCATTCTCTTAGCTAAGAATCAAGAAATAGTTAAAAACATTATCTTCTTGATATACCTTTTCCAGAAATGGATCTATTCCATTTAAATAAGTGAGTAATGAAGTGGTCTTAAGGCAATGTTACCATATCTGGATGCTGACTACAACTGCTATTTGGCCCGCATGGTTATGCAACATGGATATTTTAGCCAAATAGCCTTAAGTGAGCTACTCTTGAGGATAACTCGAACAGGTATAGTTTAGAATTAATAATACTGATAGGGCAACTATGCTTCATCAATTTCAAATCACTGCAATGAATTCACTTAAATAGCTAATCCATGGGATGTTGATGAGAATTTCGTGCAAAAGGTTTGGGAGGCGAGATTTATAAAAATCTAAGTTAGCCAATAAATATAAATATCCCGGAAGGGGTGACTTAACTTGTCACTCAAGTTCATTATATTTGTGGCAGACAACCAAAAACTTAAACTATTATCTACATGGGTAAGCTTAGATTTTCTGGTCACGAATCATTTCAGTGTCGGAATTTATGGTTGAAGAAAGGGTACGATTATGCAATAAGTAAAAGAGATTATAAATCTCCATTCAATGAAGAATTGGCTGTAATTGATCTGGGTGTCGGGAAAAACATGGTTTCATCTATTCGGTTCTGGATGAATGCCTTTCATATGTTAGATAATGAGAATGAACAGCTAACTGATTTCGCAACGTACTTACTTAACCCAGATGGTAAGGATCCTTTTCTTGAAGATTTGGGTACGCTCTGGTTACTGCATTACAAATTAGTTCAAAGGGACGAAGCCTCAATCTATAATTTGGTATTCAATAGATTTCGTAAGCATAGAATTGAGTTCAAGAAAACTCATTTGATAAACTTTCTGATAAGTGAATGTGAACGACTTGACGAAAATCATTCTCCAAATTCTATTGAGACTGACGTAGGCGTATTTCTCAAAACCTATGTGGCTCCAGATCCAAAAGAGGGGAAAAAGAATATCGAGGATCAATATGCTTCTTTACTGATAGAGCTAAATTTGATTAAAAAAATCGAAAACTACGTAGGAGATAAGTTCGAGTTAGATAAGGATTGGTATAAAATTGAAAGTTCAGAACGTGAATCGCTACCAATTGAAATATTTTTATACGCCATATTGGACAATGAAGAAGTATTAGGTAAGTCTATATCAATTCAAAAATTATTGAATTCAGATAACAGCCCTGGGAATATTTTTGTAATGACACCGGACGCTCTAGTTTCTAAGATTCATGAATTGACGCGAAGATATGATGGCATCGTGTACAAAGAGGATGCAGGTGTACGAGAACTACAAATTAATGGTGAGTTTAATAAAGAATCTATTTTAGACGACTACTATGATCGGATCTAGTAAAAATTTCAATCCATCTGTTAATATTGAGCGCGATCTGAATAAGGATTTCGACTACGTTGTAACGCCAAATTCCCGACAGATTTATAATCAATTAGTTCAGAATGTAGATTCTGGAATTCATTCGTTTACGATTATTGGATCGTATGGCACAGGTAAATCCTCCTTTTTAGTTGCTCTTCGTAAGAATCTTATCGGAGACATCTTCTACTTTGAGCCTCATAATGGTGAATTTAAAAATACTAATGGATTTGAATTTGATTATTTAGTGGGGAAGTATGGTTCCCTAATTGATGAATTATGTAATCATTTTGATTTAGAAGATGGACTCAGTGAGAAAGAGGTTCTGAAATGGATTGATAAGAAACACAAAAAACTAAAAAAAGAGGGTAAATTTTGGTTTTTGGTGATAGATGAGTTCGGAAAGCACCTCGAATATGCGGCTAAAGAAAACCCGGAAAAAGAACTCTACTTTATTCAGTTGTTATCTGAATATGTAAATGATAACAACAAAAATATCTTCTTTGTAACTACATTACATCAGGCTTTTGACTCGTATGCTCATGGCTTAGATTTGCAGCAGAGAAAGGAGTGGGATAAGGTGCGTGGACGCTTGAAGGAACTGACATTCAATGAGCCCGTAGAGCAACTTCTTTTCATTGCCAGTGAATATTTAAAAGATGAAAATGCTGATTGGAAAAATTTAAATCTAGCAGAGTTACTTAAGGCAATTGATTTAGCTAAGGTTTTTCCTCTTAAAAATAACTTATCACTTGATTTAGCGAAAAGCTTATATCCACTGGACCCACTATCAGGTGCAATACTCTCATTATCTCTTCAGAAGTATGGCCAAAATGAACGTTCATTATTTACATTCTTGCAATCAGATGAGTTTCTAGGGATTAATAATTACGATGCCACAATCAATCCCTTTTATAATTTGCACTGTGTTTATGACTATCTGATTCATAACCATCATTCGTTTTTATCATCAAAGTATAATCCACACTATGTGCAATGGAATGCTCTGAAAAAGTCATTGGAAAGAATTGAAAGTGGTTTTGATGAAGATATCAATGCACTCAAAAAGATTGTCAAGGTAATCGGCCTTCTAAATATTTTTGCAACGGAAGGTTCTGAACTAGATGATCGCTTCTTAAGGTCTTATGCTGAATTAGCAATCGGGTTAGAGAATATTGACGAGCTGATTAGTAAGCTTTCAAAAAAACAGATTATTCGTTTTCGGACTTATAAAAAGCAATATGTGTTGTTTGAGGGCACAGACTTTGATATTGAGCACGAACTACATCAAGCGTCAAGTAAGATCGACTCGGTTAAAGATGTAGTAACACCATTAAGAAGTTATTTTAAATTCCCATTTGTTCCAGCCAAAAAAGCCTACTACGAAACAGGTACGCCTCGCTTTTTTGAATTCATTCTTTCTGAAAAGCCATTTGCAAAAGCACCGGAACAGCCTATTGATGGGATTATTAATTTGGTCTTTGATACTAGCTTCGAAAAGGTTAAAAGTGTTTCAGAAGGAGTTGATTTACCAATTCTCTACGGTGTGTTTCATAACACAGATGATATTGAAAGTCAGATTTTTTTGATTGAGAAGACCAAATATGTGATCAAAAATGTTGAATCAGATCCCATAGCTGAACGAGAGCTTAAACAACTACAAAATGCTCAGGTAGAAGAGTTGAAGGAGATGGTCTTAGAAAATGTTTATGAATCTCGTGGAGATATAAACTGGGTCTATGCAGGCCGGGAAATTGATATATCAGACAGTAGATCTTTAAACAACGAGCTGTCAATTATTACCAAAGAGACTTATTCAAAAACACCAATCTTCTCAAACGAATTGATAAACAAAGAGAAGGTAAGTCCAGCAATATATAGGCCTCGCAAAACTCTTCTCCAGAAACTTGTTGAAGATGTTCAAGAAGAAGGATTGGGTTTTGATCCTGAAACATATCCACCAGAAAAAACGATTTATCTTTCTCTTTTAAAACAAAGTGGAATTCATCGAAAGAATGGTGATCACTGGGAGTTGGGAGCTCCCGAACCCGGAAATGGCTTTGACGATTTATGGAAAGCTTGTGAAGATTTCTTTGAAAGTACCAAAAGTGGGAAGCGTCCATTAACCGATTTAATATCTATTCTTAAAAAGCCTCCTATTGGTCTTAAAAATGGACTAATAGAATTATGGATTCCAATTTATCTGATCATCAAAGATAATGATTACGCTCTTTTTCAAGAAGAGGCGTATATCCCGGAATTGAGTTATGATATTATCAATTTAGTACTGAGAAGTTCTAAGCTATTTGAGATAAAAGCGTATCACATAAGTGACGTAAAGAAAAAAATCTTTTCTAAATATAGAGCATATCATAATCAGGATGAGGCTGCTGACTTTTCCAATGTCAGTTTTGTAGAGACTATTCGACCATTTCTTTTAGTTTATAATGGATTGAATGAATATGGACGAAACACTTCTAAAATTAGTCAATCAGCTCAAAAGCTTAGGGATGCTATAAAAACAGCTACTGAACCAGAAAAAGCTTTTTTTGAAGATTTCCCATTGGCACTTGGATATACCAATTTGGAAAGTCTACAATCAGAAAAAATTCTGAAGCAATATGTTCATGATCTCGATAAAGCGATTGAAGAGATTAAATACTCGTATGATGCATTAATTGATAGAATTGAGAATTGTCTATTAGAGACTTTAGAAGTAGAAACTAAATCTGAGTTTAAAGATTATCAGGCGATAATAAAGTCACGATACGATTCTATAAAAGCATATAAACTAACTCCCTATCAGAAGAAACTATTGGATCGATTAAACTCTCCATTAGCAGATCGTGAGAAATGGCTTAGTTCAATCGCATTTGCCATTTTGGACAAACCATTGGCAAAAATGGTTGATGATGAAGAGCCATTATTACTTGACAAATTGAGCACTAGACTGAAAGAGCTTGACAATCTGGTAGAATTGAGTAGTTTAGACTTTGATCCGGAGAAGCAAGAGGCCTATAGGCTTAAAATTCAAACCTTAAGCCGTGAATCAACAGATATAAATGTTATTGCAGATAAGAAGAAACTGCAAAGTGCATCGAAACGCATTGAAAAAATAAAAGAACTTCTTACAGACGATAGAGAAACAAACCAAGCAGTACTTTTAAAAATTTTAGAAGAATTGGGTAACCATGAGTGAAGTAAGGCAAGTAATAGGAATTAGCGGCGGAAAGGATAGTGCAGCGTTATCGATATATCTTCAGGAAAATTTTCCATCCTTGGATTTAGAAATGTATTGTTGTGATACAGGAAGAGAGCTGGATGAGACCTATGAGTTGATTGAAAAGCTTGAAGCTTATTTAGGAAAAGAGGTGAAACGCCTAAAAGCCATTGAAACAGACAATATGGCGAAACCTAACTTTGAAAACAGTGAAGAGATTTCTCCATTTGATTATTACTTGAAAGATTATGGAGGGTTTCTTCCATCATCGTATGCTCGCTGGTGTACTAAAAATTTAAAGCTGAAGCCATTTGAGGAGTATATTGGTAACGATCCAACAATCTCCTATGTAGCTATACGTGGTGATGAAGAGAGAGAGGCCTATGTCTCCACCAATGAAAATGTACAAACCATTTTCCCTTTTAAAAAGAACATCTGGAGTTTTGATGTAATCTCATTGGTATTGGATCATCACAATATTGGTCAGTTTAAAGATATTTATGAAAATAAAGTCAAGCCAGAAAATCTAAATCGAATACTTGAAGAGGTTGAGCGCCCCATATCCATTGAACACAACCTCAATAGAAAAACGAAAACGCTCATTGATCTTGATGTTACAGCATTTAACTATGCTGTTTTTCATTTCATAAAGAAAACAGACTATCCTTTAGCTAGGTTAGATGATTTTCCTCTTTTAGACAAAAGCCACTTGATGCCAGATGACCAAATAATTGTTCGAGACCAAGTTTTTAAAATGTTGGAGCGTACAGTAGGTGTGCCTGAGTACTATAAAAAAATTGAGTATGAAGTAGATGGAAAGACAGGCACTTATTCTAGAACACGCTCTGGCTGCTTCTTCTGTTTCTACCAACAAAAAATTGAGTGGGTATGGTTGTATGAAAACAACCGACAAAAGTTTGAAGATGCTATTAAATACGAAAAAGAAGGGTTCACTTGGATGGAAGGTGAATCCCTTGAAGAGTTGGCCAAACCCGAACGTCGGGATGAGATAAAACGGCAACACCTAAAGAAAAAACAGAACGGGACCAGCAAAAAATCCAAAACTCTATTGAATAACCTTCTTGATGATAATGAAAAAGGAGAGTATTTCGATAAGGAAGACGAGGATTATGCTGGGTGTACAGTTTGTTTTATTTAATAAATTCGAATGTTAAAAGACATTAGTTATACTGAAGATCTGAGCTATGAAAGCTATACAAAAAATACTCCTTTTGAGTTTTATTATAATTGTTTAGCAAACAGTAAATCACTAGATCTTAGATTGGGGTATTTCAGTTCTAATGCAATACGGGTATTATCTCTAGGGTTTGCACAGTTTATCCATAATGGTGGGTTTATTAGGATTATAACTAATCATTTCTTGTCTGAAGAGGATAAATTTTTAATCGAGGGTAAATATGATGATATAAATGAAGTGTATATAAAATCTATTGTTAATGAAGAGGTTGATTCTTTAGCCAAGATATTATCAAGTGGCGAACAGCATTTCTTTGATTGCCTCTCTTATCTCCTTAAAAATAAGCGCTTGATTATGCAGCCTGTTAGTTTAAAACCAAATAAGCTCGCACACTATAAACAAGGAATTTTTAGCGATGGTATTAATTGCGTTTACTTTAATGGTAGTAGTAATTTTACTGCAAATGGAATTATAGAAAATGGTGAATCAATAGATATTAGGAGGTCATGGGGTGAGAATTTTGAGAAAAGTAAGATTGATAATTTCAAAGAAAAATTTGAAAACATAATAGCAAAGTCGGACAAAAGATATAATTATTTAGAGCCTGATCAAGTCATTGAAGTAATTAGAAAGAATGCAAGAGATAAAGATGAAAAGGAGCTTTTAGAAGATAGTTCTGAATTAATCACTTCAATTAGTAATGAGGATTTTTATTTGCAAGAATCTATTTTAAAAGTAAAGAGGAATTTTAAGGAATTTATTAAAAAGGAATTAAATCAGCCAATTTTTCCATTTGATGAACCCAGGGCCTATCAGTTAGATGCTAAAAATAGCTGGATTAGTAACGGACGGCAGGGAATATTTGCGATGGCTACTGGAACAGGAAAAACTGTTACAGCATTAAATTGCTTACTTGATGAATATAAATTTTCTGAGAATAGAATTTATCAGACATTAATATTGGTCCCTACTCAGACACTTGTGGATCAATGGGAGAGTGAAGCAAGATCGTTTAACTTTGGTAATATTATTAAAGTTTCTTCAAAATATAAATGGAGAAAAAAACTTGGCTCACTTATGTCTAGATGTAAAAGAAAGCCAATAAGTTTTATAATTATTACTACATATGCTTCATTTATAACTGAGTATTTTCAAAAAATATTAAAAAGTTTTCCTGACAATACTCTAGTAATTGCTGATGAAGCACACAATTTAGGGGCTAAATCTATAAGTATAGCATTCAATAATCTAAAACTTAAAAAAAGGATCGCCCTATCTGCAACTCCCAAGAGAGCCTATGATGAGGAAGGTTCAACCGCAATCGAAAAATTCTTTTCAGACTCAGAGCCTTACACTTATTCATTTTCAATGCGAAAAGCAATTGAAAAAGGTATTTTATGTGATTACTATTATTATCCACATATAGTAAACCTTCAATCTGATGAATTTGAAGATTATTTAGAATTAACAAAAAAAATTGCAAAAAATTATTTTGCGGAATCTGATCTAAATAAAAATGAATATTTAAAAAAACTGCTTAATCAGAGGAAACGTATTGTTCATCAAGCAAGAAACAAAATTAGCAAAGCTGAAGAAATTCTCACGAAGCGATATAAAGAAGTGGGCGATCTAAAATATTCTTTTATTTATGTTCCAGAGGGGATAAATATGATAGAAGGAAATGGACTTGAAGAACATGATGATGAGGAGTTCAAAATAATTGATGAATATATTTCAATGATTGATAAAATATCAGAGGAAATTCTTGTGAATAGAATTGTATCTGGAATGAAAAATCGTGATGAGATTTTAAAACAATTCAAAAAAGGCGATATAGACATCGTAGCATCTATGAAGTGCTTAGATGAAGGAGTGGATATTCCAGTTGCAAGATTTGCATTATTTTGTTCTAGTACGGGGAACCCAAGACAATTTATTCAACGAAGAGGTAGGGTGCTGAGAAAACATGGTGACAAAATATCAGAAATACATGACTTAGTAGTTGTAGGGAAAATTGACAAAAGCGATGATTTTACATTCAATACTGAGAAAAGATTATTTGAAGCAGAGCTTAAAAGAGTATTGTATTTCAGTTCATTAGCCTTGAATCCGAAACATAGCTTTAAGGTTTTCGAAGAGTTAAGTTTATATTACAATGTAAATATGTATAAAATATTTAACGATTTAGATCAATGATTAAAGAAAAAATTTTAAAAAGCTATTTAGATGACCCAATAATAAAAGAGATGAATTTTTTTGATATGGAATTAAATGAAGTGAAATGGGCAGGAAATTATCCGGTTCTTATTGAAGTCTTAAAAGTAGCTATAAGTGGCGTAAAAGAAGGTAATGGTCACGTGACAACTATACGTAAGATGAACAAAATACTTGATTCAAAATTATGATTTTAGAGAAGATTAAGCTAAATAATTTCATGTGCTATTATGGAATTAATGAAATAACATTTGAAAAAGGCTTAAATATCATCGCCGGAGATAATGGATATGGAAAGTCGAAGATATTTGATGCAATATATTGGGTTGTTTACGATAAATGTCATGATGTCAACTATAAAGAACCCAGGTCTACGGAATTAATAAAAGAGACGATAATATCAGATCGTCACAAGCACGAGGCAGAAGATGGTGTGATTTCCTGCTCTGTTAGTTTAATATTTTTAGATGAAAAGAAGAATAATAGGTATACCTTAAAAAGAATTTTCAAAGGTACAAAAAATGGAAAAGAATTTACTTTTGGTAATAAATCAAAATTAAGTGTAAAAGAAAAAGTTAGAAATTTAGACAGTCAGTTTATC
The DNA here is from genome assembly GCA_040880505.1 of Minisyncoccota bacterium. Classification (GTDB taxonomy): domain Bacteria; phylum Patescibacteriota; class Minisyncoccia; order UBA6257; family GWB1-50-10; genus JBBDIH01. The sequence continues at coordinate 3,033 of JBBDIH010000263.1, read as the reverse complement.
AATTCTAAAGATGATATTGATAGGATACTGAATAAAATTATGCCTTTAAATATAAGAGATTATATGTGGTTTCAGGGTGAAGCAATAGACCGCATTATTGATTTTAAAAATTCTGACTCTTTGCTTAAAGCGATAAATCTTCTATCAGATATATCTACCTTTGATGAAATCAATAATATTGCAGAAACTTTCAAAAAGAAAACGCTGGGTAAATTAAATCAAAAGAAACAGGAACAAAGTGATGATCAAGAGGCAAGTGAGAGGATAAAAAATTCAATTGAAAGTATGGTAGAAAAAATTACCAAAAGTGAACTGGATTTAGCTGATAAAGAAAATGATTTATTTGAACATAATGAAGAATTAGCTATTACAATTGAAAAAATTCAAGCTGCTGAAGAAATTAAACACTTAAATATTGAAACAAATAAATTATACAAGTCTATTGAATCTGATAGTAAATACCTTGAAACATTAAAAATGTCACTACACCAGAAAATGTTTAGTGAACTTTGGATATTGAAAGGAATGGAAGAAATTTCTGAGGAGTTTAAGCGATTATATAAAAAGTATCAAAATGACAGATCCAATAAAAGAGCTGAAATTTTATCAGAAAAAAAAGCAAGTGAGATAGTTAAAAATATAGGATTTGCTAAGTTACCTGCAAACATGCCAAGGGCAAACTATTTGGAACAAATGTTAGAGGATGAACAATGCTATGTTTGTGGTCAGAAAGCATTAAAAGAGAGTGAAGCTTATGCTCTAATTGAAGCACATCTTGATAAAATTAATGTATCAGAAGTTAGTATTGATGACAGCGAAGTAGCTAACTTCAATTTTTATGATGAATTTGATAAGTTATTTACTAATTCAATTAGTGTTAAAAATAAAATTGGTAAAATAGATGATAACATTGAAAATTATGAAAATATAGTTTCGAACTTAAAAAATGAGTTAGATCAAAATCAGAATGAGTATAACAGAAAATCTGAGATTTTAAATTCATTACTACGACAAGAATCACTATCAGTGATGAAAGCAGAAGAAATCACTGAAAAAATTAAGACACTGAATACATTAATTCGTTCAACAGAAAAGAAAATAGAGAAGATTAAATATGAAATTGATTTTCAAAATGACGAATTGAATGAGTTGAACAGAAGTTTAGATAAGCTAGTTACTGGTGACATTGATGATGTTTTTTTAAAGGGGGCAGAAATTGGTCAAAAATTGCATGATCTATCTAAATCAACTAGAGAAAGAGTCTTTGCGGAGTTAATTGAAAAGCTGGAAATTCAAGCTAATCGTCATTATAAAGAAATGACTGAAGGCAATAAAGCTGCGAGAGGAATTATAAAAATTAAAAAGAGTGGCCGGAATTACTCTCCAGATATTGTTAATAATTCCGGTGAGTCATTACCAGGTATGAATACAAGTAATATGATTCTTATTAAGTTGGCAACAATTATGGCAATCATATCTGCTCGTGAATCAACTAGAGATAATGAATTATACACGCTTATATCAGATGCCCCACTTTCAGCATTAGGTGAAAATTACTCTTTAGGTTTTTGCACGACTGTGAGTAATGTTTATAAACAAAGTATAATTACTAGTAAAGAATTTTATGTAGATAAGGATTTACAAAATACTTTATTAAACTCAGAACACATAAACTTAGGTAGTTTGTATGAAATAACTCCAAATTTAGTTGAGGAAGAACGTGAAAGTAGAAATAAATTACAAACAAAGATTGACAGAATTAAATGAGATTAATTGAAAAAATAAAAGGAACTTCACCTGTATATAGGTCTTATAATGAAGACTTAATAAAGCTCTTTACAATAAAACAAGGAGGCAAGCAAGGTAGATCTTCAGAGACAACAAAGTGGGAAGAAGCTAAATACTTTTCATTTGTTTATGAAATGTACATGTACGCAATTTTGTTAGGATTTAAGAACAATTATCAAATTGATATTAATGATGGCGAATCCACAAAAAAATTCATAGAAATAAAACATTGGAAGCCTGAAGAAATGGCTGATTATATAATTTGCGCAATATTTGAAAGATTAAAAATTGATTTATTTAAAATAGAAAACTATGATGAAAAACAACTAAATGAATTTGTTCAAAATTTCAAAAATGAAATAGAATCTTATGCAAATGGTGGTTTTGAGATAATAAAAGATAAGAGGGATGAAATGGGTGATCTATTTAAGGATAGCGAATATAGGTTTTTAGAATTAATCGAAATGAGTATAAAATTTAATCTGAATATTATAGATCTATAATAGTTTCATAAATTAAATTGTCAGAATAATATATTTTTTTGAAATCCCCCACCTATAACAAAACCATAACAATGAATATTTCAGTCCATATTGACCCACCCATTTCACTGTAAACTGACCCACCTGTTTCAGTAGAAAGTGACCCAAGTATTTCAGTGCAAACTGACCCGCCCATTTCACTCGAAGATGACCCTCGACAATCAAAGGAAGATGGCAGCTAAAACTATACGTATGGATCAAATCCGAAATCTACTACTACAAAAAAGTAAAGGTGGTTATTCCGGTCAAGTTGCCCCCCCTTTCCGGAGCAAAGTGACCCCCCTTAGAGCAGGGTTTTGACAAGGAACAGTGATGACAATGTTACAGGTTTTTTCTCATACTTCCACCCGTTAATTCAATACGATGAGCCGAAGTTGTAATCCGGTCTTGTCGAGGGTCACGAGTATTCCCCACTTAAGTCCATTAGTATTCCCCACTTTTTTGTGAGTGGATAACAACCCTGGAGCCTGGCAGCCAGAACCCATTCGGAGTTAAGCACAGTTTTGATTTTTTTGGGTCCTCTAAACAAGATGAACCATTAAAAATCGAACTCAATCATGGGCTATAATCCGTAAGGTACTATGAATATTTACGAAATGATCCGTCGCTGGCATGCCGGACAAACCATCAGCAGCATTGCCTATTCGATTACCAGTGGTTCCATAATTCTTTCCGGCCGAGGATTTTTGCCCTTTCACCAAAC
>JBBDIH010000262.1:1624-2202 GCA_040880505.1 Minisyncoccota bacterium | reverse complement strand
CATACAAATTAATAATTGGGATGAGGGATTGAAAATCGTGGACAACTTGCTGAATGATCCCAATAGGATGCATAAATTGCAGACCCAAATAATTAATTGGTGGAATGAAAAGTGCTCTGAAAAAGCGACGGCAGAATATATCAGCGGGGCATTGGAAGAATTACACAAGGTGCCAAGTAAAATTTCTTCCTACGTCATTTAAATTTTTAAGCAATGAAGCTATCCTGTTGTGTCAATACCTATAAACGCCCTGAATTTTTAAAGAAACTTCTTTATTCCTTGGAAAAACAAAATTTACCAACATCTTGTACCCTTGAAATTATTATCGTGGATAATGATCCGGAGGAACTAGGCAAACCTGTGGTGTATAAGGTATTGGAAGAATTGAACCTGGACATTAAATATTTTACCCAACCCATTAAAAATATAAGCCTCACCAGAAATAAAGCCGTAGAAAAAGCAAGTGGTGAATTAATTCTTTTTGTAGATGACGACGGGATTACGGATGAAAATTGGATCGGCGAAATGGTAGGCTGCTTTGAAAAGTTCAACGCAGATGGCGTCTTTGGAGCAGTATT
>JBBDIH010000262.1:0-1614 GCA_040880505.1 Minisyncoccota bacterium | reverse complement strand
TGACCCAAAAACACCAAATTGGATTAAATCAGCAGGTTTTTTTGATCGGCTTATTCAAAAATCAGGAGAAATCTCAAAATTTATGAGGACCGGCAACTGTCTTATCAAGGCAAGTCTTATTAAATCAATTGAAGGCCCGTTTAATCCGGATTTTGGGCTTACAGGTGGCGAAGATTCTAATTTATTTGGAAAATTGAAAAGTAGTGGCGCAAAATTTGTTTTTTGTGCGGAGGGAATTGTATATGATTATGTCCCTCTGGAAAGGGCCAATATAAATTATCTAATCAAGAGAAGATTTAGAAACGGAATTACCTTTGTAAAAAACCACATTGAGGGATCCGCTTTTAAAATTGGACTGAGGATTTTTTATATTTTCAGATCTTCGTTATTTTTCATGACCTACTTTCTCCTTACTTTGATATGCCTGCCATTCAAAAAGTGGAGAATCAATTATTTTTTGAAGTGTATTGCCTATTCAGGACATTTGGCAGCAGTCTTCAATGTAAATTACAATGAATACCAATAGGAAATATTTTAAAAAAAATCCGATTTAAGTTTGGAACGGGTTTCGAATTGATCAAAGCATTAATTTTATTTTTTGATCAAGTATTTGACCTTTTTTGAAAAGTAATTAACCAATGTATATTTTTTATTCCATCCACTCAAATATTTTTTGTTTGGATTAAATGGTTCGGAAGCTACTTCCGGCCATAGCTTTTCAATTAATCTCCTGAAAAACAGATAATGAGGCGACCTTCTTTTTTTTGAATCGGCCTGTAAAAGGGCTGCTAATAGGGCTCCATTATTATAGGGAGAAATTTCTTCAATGGCGATACCTTGTTCCGCCTGCCATAAACTTAGCCAGTTACCCACCCTTTGCTCCCAATAAAATAAATCCAGAAGATAAATATTATACTCTTTGGAATAAACTTCGGCTTCCTTAAACCATTCTTTTAATCTCTTTTCAAAATAGGAGAAATGGTTGCCATATATGGAAAATGTCAAAACCATGTCGAAAGTTACTTTTTTGGAAGAATACCCATAGGTATATCTTGCTACTTCAGAGCAATTTCCATTGATATTTATAAAGCCTTTTTCACCATGGTGGTCAAAATGAAATTGAATATGTTCTGTTTTTTTTAATGTTCTGGGAAACATGAAATTTTTTTTTAATATTTTAAGGAAATCCTCCCTCAGGGGATCCGTTGGATTTACATGGAAATTTAGCCCGAGTTTATGACTCAGTTTTAAGGGTATATTTACATCAGGGTCATCTTTCTTCGCTTGATCAAATACATAGTATTTTATTTTTTCGAAATGATCCTTGCTTGCTGCCAGGAGAATGCGGGAATCCCAACCTGCAGTAATGGGCTGCACCACTTTGTAGCGGGCAGTTAAAGCGGAAAAGGTGTTTTTGAGGATAAGGGAAACATAAGAAATGATCTCCTCGTCATTTTTGAATTTTGTAAACTAAAGAGGTTTTCTTACACTTCTGCTTTCTGACAGGTCCAAATAATGATTCGGCAATACCCTTTTGAGCCGATCATCAAATGTATCATCACCATACCACATATTTTCTCGGGCGGCAAACAGCGGATCATGGAGGATTTGTTG
>JBBDIH010000261.1:0-2202 GCA_040880505.1 Minisyncoccota bacterium | reverse complement strand
TAACCAACACCCAAGCTCGGAGTTGTAACTTCAGCAATAACAATATCGGCTTCATTAAGCCAAATCATATCACGATTATAAATATATCTATCTCCTGAATCTCCTTCTTTAGAGACCGATAAATTACTATCTCCAATGTGTTCAGTTAAGACCTCCCCATAATTACCAAGCAATTTAATAATCTCAAAGTAAAGATCTTTATCATCTCGACCTCCCCTAATTGAACCAGCAAAATATATCTTCATAGCTTAATTCTACCACGAAAATTATCTCCCCGATTATTTATGACTCCCGCCCGCCTCGACTCGCGTTACTTGTCGACGCGAGGCAGGCCTGTCCCGGCTTCACATCAGGGAGGGCCTAAATAAATAATTTTAACCATGTTATTATTTACATAAACAATATGAATAATAAAATAAAAGTTCCAATATTTCACCAACCAGAAAAAAGCATTACTTGCTCAATCGCATCCTTGAAGATGATTATGGATTATTATGAAGATAAAATTCCATTTAAAGAGTTAACAGAAAGTCTAAAAGAATGGATAAATAGCAAAGAAATACATATAGAAGGAGTGGCTATTTATTTAGCCAAAAGAGGATATGAGGTAAATTTTATACATCATAGTCCTTCTATAGTTACAGAAAACTTAAACAACATTACAGAAAAAGATGTAGAAAAATTAAAATTAGAACTGAAAAGTATACCAAATGAAGATAAATTTTATTTCAGAAAGAAAAAAATTTCTCTTGGCATAGATTATATTAATGCAGGAGGTAAACTTTCTACCAAAATACCTACTCTTGACTTAATAGACAACAATATTAAAAAAGACATTCCTACAATAATATGTGTGAATCTTGGAATATGGGATCTAAACCCAAAGGCAACTAACAACCACTACGTTGTAGTCGTGGGGAAAGAAAAGGACAAATACTTAATAAATGATCCAAGGCCTAAACTGAAAAGCCCTTACAAAAAAGATAAAGACAACCTATTAATGTCGTGGTATCGCTCTGGCGCATATACACTTTTTACTAAAAAAAACCTCGTCACAAAAAAGTAACAAGGCCTATATAGAGTAAGATTAAATTAAATATCCTTGCACATTACCTATTAAAATTGACTTTTTTAATAATTTTTTTAATAATTTAGTTGTGTTCGTGAGCGTAAGCTTATTTCGGATAAGGATTTCCAAAACCGAGACGGACACAATCAAGAACCCCTTTTGGGGGTTTTTGATTTTATGACAACTTCATTGCCCATATGAAAGTTATAAAAGATGTGAGGAACTTAGTATTAAAAAGTTATCCACAATTATTTAGGCCTCCCGAGGGCCTAAATTTCTGTGGATAACTCTAATATTAAAACACGCCAGGTCGTGGCGTGTTTCAATATTACTCGTTTATTAACTTCTTTTCTATTTTTTAAACTTTTTTACAAAATCTTTTATTCTGTTTTTATCTTCAAGTTCTTTACTCCCCTTGAAATACATCTCTATAAATAAAAGCTCAACACTTTCTCCGTTATACATGTAAATAACACGAAAATCCGAACCCCTTACAGCTCGACACATCATTCGAACTTTGAAAAAATATATTTCTTTCTCCTCAATTTTAGTTATACAATTCCAATGTTTTGTTCCATCACCCTGAGGCTCTGCCGTTACAGCCATTTTTAATACCCGAAAATCATCTTCAAGACTTCTATATTTTTTCTTGAGTTTTTTAAAATCTTTTTTAAATTCATCACCTTCAAAGATCTTCATGAATTATAGTTCTTATAATTCTTCATAATCTCTAACAGAGAATTCTTCTGATCTATAAAACACGAGTTCATACTCAATATCCTTGTGATCTTTTGTAGCCTTCCAAGGCATATCACGATGAGAAAGTTCTGAAAGTTGAGATGCTGATTTATCAGCATACCGACGGAGGACATCATCAATCATTTCAAGTTCTTGGCCATTTAAAACAGATAAATCAGCTTCTGTGTGTGGAAGAAACTTTTTTTGATCTCTTGAAAAATATTTTGATTTTACTTCCTCTACATCTCCAGCATCCTTCATCTCTTTAACAATTTTTGAAAAACTTCGAGGCGTAGGTCCGTGTGTATTCTTAAAATAAGCTAAGCCCATAAGTTGCTCCTCATATTTTTCGTAATAATCAAAATCAATAAAATAGAGAAGTTTATATAGTACCG
>JBBDIH010000260.1:0-2220 GCA_040880505.1 Minisyncoccota bacterium | reverse complement strand
ATCGAGCAGTATATTGCCAGAATTATATATAACATTTAAATAGTCTAACTGGTCTTCGTTGAGGTTATCAAAACGGTCGCCTTTTAAAAGTTTGCTTAACAGAATAATTGAGTTCAGAGGTGTGCGCAATTCATGGCTCATATTAGCCATGAATTCACTTTTATATCGGCTACTGAGCTCCAATTCTTCTGTCTGTAGTTTCTGCTCTTTTATAATTTGAGCACTTTTTTCACGCAGTGTAACGTCCAGTGCTACAGCGACAAAAAAGGTTTGAGTTTGTTCCTGAATCTGTTGAATATGTACCTCAACCGGATATTTGGACCCATCACTTCGGGTGTGATGTGTGTTCAGTATTATTTTGTCTTTTTCCTTACTCCTAAGAAGATTCAGCAGTTTGTTAAATGACTCTTGATGAAATTCCTTTTTTAGATCAGTTGGGGTTAGATTTTTTAGCTCACCAAGATTATATCCAAGATTTTTTAAAGCTGTCTCGTTTGCATACTCAAAAAGAAGGGTATTACTGCTGAAGATATAAATTTCATTTATACTCTGTTGAACCACTTTCAAAAGCCGTCTTCTTTGGTTCTCAGCAATTTGATATTGTTTTCGGCGTTTTACATCATTCAACTCTTTCTCGATTGAAGGAATAAGCCGTTGCAAATTACCCTTAATAAAATAATCAGCAGCTCCTGCTCTCATTAATTTGACTGCCAGCTCTTCACCGATTTTTCCCGAGATAAGAATAAATGGAATATCTTTTTCGGAATTTTTTATGATTTGTAACGCTTTTAGCCCGTTAAATTCTGGCATGGAATAGTCACTAAGGATGATTTCCCAGTTACTTTTTTCCAATGCTTCTCTATAATCATCCTCTGTCTGAATACACTTATACTCAACTTCATAACCACCATTTCGAAGATGCATCAGAAGCAGTTGCAGATCATCTTCTGTATCCTCAATAATCAGTGCTTTTAACTTATTAGACATTTAGACTATCGGTCTGAATTATTTGTAGACAGTTTCATTGACGTCAAGCCAATACTTTCCAATTAGATCTGCTATTTTAGTGAATTCAACAAAATCGACCGGTTTGAGGATATAGCTATTGGCGCCAAATTTGGAGCTCAACTTCATGTCCTTCTCTTCTTTGGAGGAAGTAAGTACCACTATGGGAATGGTCATGGTTTTGGTTTCAGCTCTCAATCTTTTGAGTACCTCCAATCCATTAATCATGGGAATATTCAGATCCAATATAATCAGATTGGGTGTCGGGTGATCTCCGTTTTGTCCAAAAAAATATTCAAATACTTCATGGCCATCTCTTGAAACATCAATCTCAATTTCGGGCATACTTCTTTCGAGTGCCATTTTTGTTAATAACTCATCATTGGGATTATCTTCTACTAATAGAATACGTTTTTTTTGCTCCATATTAAGGTGTAATAGATTGAATAATGAAAACTGTAAACAATATTTTAGATTGATGTAGAAACTCTTCTCTCCTAAAATAATTCAGATCATCTATATATCAAGTTAGAATATGTTAACTATTGGATACATGATATGAATCACTAAGTTTTTTTTTAAAAAGAATATTTTAGTGTTGTTTTTATTGATGTTTAGCATCTAAAGTGAAGTAAAAAGTTGCACCTTCGTCTATGCAGCTGTCTGCCCAAATGTCACCTTTATGTCGGTCAATAATCCATTTGACGGTTGCCAGACCGATCCCGGTTCCGGGATAATCTTTTTCATGATGCAGTCGTTGAAAAGGTATAAATAGCTTATTAACATAATCCATATTAAAACCTGCTCCATTATCTTTGACAAAATAGATTTGTTTCCCCTCTTGCTCATAGCTGCCAAAAGTAATAGAAGCCTCATCTGTTTTAGACGTATATTTCCAGGCATTTTCAAGCAGGTTTTGCAAGACTATTTTAATATGATATGGATCTGCAAAATCGTTTAAGTCATTCTCAATGGTTATTCGAACCTGCTTCGATGGATCCCCATTTCTGAGAGTCTCCATGATGGAATGAGCAACTTTACTGAGATTGACCGGGGCAGCATTGCATTCTGTTCTGGATACTCTGGCAAGATTTAAAAATTCGTCAATCAGATGAGACAATTTTTGTGATGCAGATCGTACCCGATTGAGATATCCAACGGCAGTTTCATCCAGTTTATCAGAATACCCATCAAGCACTGCCTGACTAAAACCAT
>JBBDIH010000259.1:0-2220 GCA_040880505.1 Minisyncoccota bacterium | reverse complement strand
GGAGCCGAATTGATCATCAATGGTACTACACCGTCCCGAATGGACGAAGCTGTTGCTCAGTATGAGAGTGATGGCTATAAAGTTCACAGCTATATCTTTGATGTAACGGAAGATGCAAAAGCCAAAGAAAATGTAGACAAAATTGAATCAGAAGTCGGGCCAATTGATATCCTGATCAATAATGCCGGTATTATTAAACGCATTCCTTTGGTTGAAATGGAAGCTGAAGATTATCGGAAAGTAATCGATGTTGATTTGGTGGGACCATTTATTATGGGAAAATATGTTGCCCGGTATATGATATCGAGAAAACAAGGTAAAATCATCAACATCTGTTCTATGATGACAGAATTGGGCCGGGATACTGTAGGTGCGTATGCGGCCGCAAAGGGAGGGCTCAAGATGCTTACCCGAAATATGGCAACGGAATGGGCTAAACACAATATACAGGTAAATGGAATTGGGCCAGGGTATTTTGCTACCGAGCAAACTGCACCCATCCGTAAAGATGGACATCCATTTAATGATTTTATTATCAGCAGAACACCTGCTGGAAGGTGGGGTGATCCATCCGATTTAGCCGGCACAGCCGTATTTCTATCTTCAAATGCAAGTGATTTTGTAAATGGTCAAATAATATATGTAGACGGGGGAATATTAGCCACCATTGGTAAACCTTCAAATGAATAGATGATCTTTTCCATCATTATTATGGAACTTGAAATAAATACTATTTTTTAAATGATCTTAAAAGGTTATAAAACAATACCTGCGCAGCTGTAGCAATATTTTGGCAGTGTGCAGTTAATAACATATAGAGTTCATACTGCATGGTTATGGAGCAGTAATGCAGTGAAAACAATTGATATTCTGAGAAAATTTCACAGAAAAATGATATTTTTATATAATACGTTCATCTAAACGATGACATTCTGGAAAGTCAGGCTTTAAACTTACCAGCATTTTGTTATACCCTATAAAATTTCAATGACCAAGAAAAGAACTACGATTCATGATATTGCCGACAAGTTAAATATTACGGCATCGACAGTTTCACGAGCTCTGAATGATCACCCGAAAATTAGTAATACGACTAAAAAACTAGTGATCAAAATGGCTAAAGAACTAAACTATCAGCCAAATAGTCTTGCCGCAGCCCTGCGCAATGGAAGAACTAACATTGTTGGGGTTATTGTTCCTCAGGCCGACAGAAACTTCTTCTCTTCCGTTATTCGAGGGGTTGAAGAAGTAGTAAACAAATCGGGTTACAATGTCTTGATTTGCCAATCCAATGATTCTCTTGAAAAAGAAAAATCGAATATTAAAGCTTTACTTGAAGCGCAGGTTGATGGAATTCTTGTTTCATATGCCAAGGAAACAACCAACTTCTCACATTATCAGGAGGTGATCAATAAAGGGATTCCGCTTATATTGTTCGACAGGCAGGATGAATCTCTTGATGTGGACGCTGTAGTCATTGATGACTACCTGGGAGCATATAAAGCAACAGAACATCTGATTCAGCAAGGCTGTAAACGCATTGTTCACTTTTGTGGGCCTGAAAATGTGAGTATTTACCGGGAACGCTGCCGGGGTTATGTAGAAGCTCTGCGCAGATATAATATTGAAATTAAAGACGATCTGATAATAAAAAGTAACCTGAAACTGGAAGACGGACATCAACACGCATTGGATATTATCAAATGGCCAGAACTGCCGGATGCCATTTTTTCTGCCAGCGACTACTCGGCAATGGGTGCTATGGAGATCTTAAAAGAGAATGGAATTATCGTGCCTGACCAGTTAGCTGTAGTTGGTTTCAGTAATGAGTCATTTACTTCCTTTGTGAATCCGGGATTGTCAACAGTAGATCAGCACAGTAAAAACATGGGGCAACACGCTGCTCAACTCTTTTTAAACCAGATCAAACAAGGTAGTTCAACTTCACCCACAAAAACAGTGCTTACTCCCGAACTGATCATTCGCGGGTCGTCTCTGAGAGTAAAAAGCTAAATATTTACAGTTTTTTTACTGCCTGCACTTTTTAAAATTATGATGAGTTTCTGTATTTCAATGATTTTAATGTATCATAGTGCCATGTGCAAAGGTGCAATCGATTGATTTGGTTTCAACTATACTGCTGATTAATGAAAACGTTTCTCTCTGAAAACTTTTTACTTGAATCGAAAGGAAAATCTTTAAGAACCAAAAAATAAAAAC
>JBBDIH010000258.1:0-2228 GCA_040880505.1 Minisyncoccota bacterium | reverse complement strand
TCATGTACAACTACTTGTTTTTATTTGTCTTATTAATTATTTGCCTTTAAAGAGCTAGTATCAGTGTTGCTAACTATTTGTAACGGTATTTGAATCCTTTAATTTTAATGGCTAGGACTATAGCCATAATTGGTGAGGATAGTTCATAAAGATAAGAAGATCTAATAAATTGTGTACCAATTGATATTTATATAATAATTGCATTCCCGTAATTTTGTTCTTTATTCAGAATACAAGATTTTTAGAGTTCATCGTTACAAGCGTAAATCTATTTCTAAAAGAGAGGAGTTCAAATGCCATCCTGGAATAAAAAAGATGAAAGACAATACGAGCATATCAAGGAAAGTCAATTGGAACGTAATACTTCAGAAGAACGTGCCAAAGAAATAGCTGCCCGTACGGTCAACAAAACTCGTCGTGAGGAAAACAGGACCCCCAATAAAAAAACAAAAGGCACAGGTAATCCCAATGTACCTTTGGAAGATAGAAACGCAGATGAATTAAAAAACAAAGCCAGTGAACTTGAAATACCTAATCGAAGCAAAATGAATAAAGATGAACTGGTTAAGGAAATAAAGAAAAAACAATAGGGTTAGGAGTATTGTTAACACTCATCAATTTTTTGTCTTTGCATCTCTTTATGATTAATAAGCTTACTTAATGAATAACTTAATCTTTTTTTTAAAACCACCGTTAGAATACAAGGATACCATACTTTATTTATTAAGGTAATTTTCCTTTTTTGCCTATTATCTCGTTTCCAGCTTGAACGGTCTTTTATTAGTTAAATCTATCAGATTTTGTTCTTTTCAGACAGTATTTGCCATGTGATTCGCCGTGAATTTAGTCCGCACCTTGTCCAAGGCAAGTCTTACCAAAGTGCCTAAATCATACCCCCGGCAAGGGACATGTGTTAGTGTTGGTTTAGGGATGAACCAGAAATATATTATAACCACCAATTATTTTTTAACACTTAACTTTATTAGTCATTTGATAATAATAGCATTAAATACTTTTTTATTGATAGTAGGTGTCAAACATATGACCCAATATTTTATCTGGCAAGGTCGCATACTACCTTATTTTAAAATCAATCTAATCACAGTTAAGGGTTTTCAACTGGATGAATTGTATAACAGAGGGGTGTTATTACAATTTAAGACTGATCAATTCAATCAATAACCCATCTATTATCACATAATATCATAATCATTATGTATAGCTCTATAGAATGATTTGATATATTTGATTACTTAAGAATATTCAATAGAAAATGATGTATGTAACCTGCAATAAACCGGTATTTACCCTAAATTATATATATTAACTGTTTATCATTGTTTACCTTCATACATAAGCCTTATTTCATGTCTATCTACAAAACCATTCTTTCAGATCTTAAAACAGCTATGATCAATAAAGATGCGGAGCGTCTAAATGTATTGCGTTCACTGAAAGCTTCTATTCAGCAAAAAGAGATTAGTGAACGTAAGGGTGGAGAAGGACAGTTATCTGACGAACAGGTCAATGCCGTTTTAATTAAAGCAGCTAAGCAACGTAAAGAATCTATTGACCAGTATGAAAAATATAAACGGGATGACCTTGCCGATACAGAGAAAAAAGAATTAAAGATCATCGAATCCTATTTGCCCAAAATGATGACTGAAGATGAAATTCAAATGGTTGTAAAAGAAATTATCATAACAACCGGAGCCACATCACCTCGGGATATGGGTAAAGTAATGGGGTTGGTTATGGGAAAATTAAAAGGTAAAGCTGATGGTGCCTTGATCAATAAAGTTGTGAAAGAGCAACTTAACTCATGAGTTTGATAGATATTATCATACTGGTGCCTTTACTTTTTTTAGGTTTCCGAGGTTTTAAAAACGGTTTGGTGAGAGAAATCTTTGGCCTGGTGGGTTTGGTATTAGCCATCTTTTTTTCTTTTCAGTATATGGCAGAGTTTGCAACACTGATAAGGGAACAGTTGTATACAAAATCACCTTATGTACCGTATTTTTCATTTGGAATCCTTTTTTTGCTTGTATTGCTGTTCGTTCAGGTAATAATTTTCTTTACAGAAAGTTTATTGAAAATTGCATTTTTAAGCCTTCCCAACCGTTTATTAGGTTCGTTATTTAGTGCTTTTAAAGCAGCTTTGGTAATCAGCATTATTCTTTTATTGTTTTCCGGTTTTGCCCTGCCCGATGAAGAAACACGTTCTGATT
>JBBDIH010000257.1:922-2261 GCA_040880505.1 Minisyncoccota bacterium | reverse complement strand
GAATGCAATGGTACTGGAAAGCTGATTTTTATACCGACATACCACGGGAAGCGGCAACTGTTCACAAAAAATTTGGAGCAGAAATACCCACACCGCTGTCACAAATGCACATGTACCCGTTAAGCGGTGCAGCAAGCCGAGTAGGTAAAAATGATACGCCATGGGCTTATCGCGATGCAAAATATGCGGGTGTAATTGTAGGAGTTGACCCGGATCCTGCAAATGCAGAAAAAATTACGAGTTGGAGTAAAGCTTATTGGGATGCTCTTCACCCATATTCATCAGGAGGTGCTTATTTAAACTTTATCATGGATGAAGGTCAGGAACGCATTAAGGCAAGTTATCAGGATAATTATGAGAGGCTAACAAAAATTAAACACAAGTATGACCCGGATAATTTTTTCAGGGTGAATCAAAATATCGTACCTGCTGAATAATCTTTTGTGAATAAATCTATAAATTAATTAAATAATAGCTTATTGCTTTAAATGGATACGGCAATAGCGTTTGGGAAATTTCATCCATAATTACAAAGGAGAAATAAAAATGAAAATTGCAAAAGAAACCATTGAAATAAAGATGGAGATTCCTGGCGCTGTTATACGTCAGAAAACAGATTTCGGTGATGCATCCGGGTTAGGTAAAATAAGCGGTGAATATTTCAGCCTTTCTGCAGGTGTAGATACTACCCTGCTTTTTATGGGGTTAGAAGGAAACTTATGTCAAAGTCCACACTGGGGTTATGTTTTGAGCGGTGAACTTACAACCACTGATGCAGATGGCGTTCAGGAAACTGTAAGCGAAAATGATATGTTTTACTGGCCAGCCGGGCATAATGTTAAGGTTAATGCTGATGCGGAGATAATCATGTTCAGCCCTCAGCATGAACACAGTCATGTAATTAATCATATGATTGAGAAAACCAAGAGCTAAGATTGTCATTAAAAGAAAGATAGTCCTGACAGTCATTTTATGATGAACATGTTTGCAAATGAAATAGATTAGTTCAGTACTTAAATCCTAAGTTTGTCTCAACAAGATTTCATCATTATTTTATACTATAAAGTAATGATGAGTCCCCTCCAGAAAGGTCATTCCCGTGAAAATCAGTAGACTTCGTCTCCGAGACGAGCGGGAATCTCAAAACCTTATTTATTGTATAGATTCCCACTTTCGGGGGAATGACAATTTGAATTTTTCGGTTTTTGGAGCGGACTCAATGATGGGATCTTATTTTAATAGCAGTTTCTAAAGTAAAGTAATCTCTACCTTAAAAAAATTTATTGAAAACAAACAAAACTTTAATCGTAAGAATATAGATTTTTAAAAACTTAAAAGG
>JBBDIH010000257.1:0-912 GCA_040880505.1 Minisyncoccota bacterium | reverse complement strand
AAGGCTAAAAAATATTGTTTTTAGTGACTTCATAGGTCAGTCTCCGTTTATAATAGCAGTTAAGCCATAGAATACCTCTTGAATGCAGATGAGCTTTAGCAAATGTTATAGGAACAATAAGAAAAATACGATTTCCGAACAAACCGGCAGTAAAATATCCAGAGATTAAAGTGATATGGCTGATGGAGTATTACTCATCAAGCGGCCTCTTCACACCGTGACCGCCCCTGTTAAGAACATGCAGATAGATGGATGTTGTTTTGAGGCTTTTGTGGCCTAACAAATCCTGAACGGTTCTGATATCGTAGCCATTTTGAAGCAGATGTCCCCGTTAGAAATTAGACGAATCAAAGTATCTTTTTAATCTATTTTTGATGTACCTCTTACCCATTCCTGTCTTCAAATATTTTTCTCTGGCTTTAGCATCTTCTTCATTTGGTATTGGGTAGATGCGGCCAGATTCTGTTCATTTGCCAGATAGTTCAGATATTTGACGTTGTCTTTACTACCCAGATCGCGTGGATGCGTAAGTTTGTGAAACCTCACATACCGAACAACCCACTGGCAATAAATATTTTCCGTGCTGTAGCTGTAATTCCACCGTCTAATCTCTCTTTTTATACGATCTAGTAATTTTTGTTTACTCATGATTTTTAATAGTATGAGCAGAAAAGTACGATAGCCTTACACATAAAATAATAAGTATTATCTGACTACATTATTTAACCCTTTTATTTTACCAAAACAGAAATTATTTAACCAAACCGGATTTCTAATTGCTTAGTTGGATAGATTAAAATATTGTATGACCGATTTAAGCCTCAAATATCGAGGCATAAATATATATGCCTCCTCTCCTCACAATAAAATAGCACTTGACTAAGTTAACATTATTGTTAACATTTGTTCTGT
>JBBDIH010000256.1:0-2263 GCA_040880505.1 Minisyncoccota bacterium | reverse complement strand
CACATGATCATATAGAAGTTAATCCGCAGATAATGTTTGGTAAACCGGTAATTAAGGGCACTCGGATTACGGTAGAACTCGTTCTTCAAAAACTGGCAGGGGGTATGACGTAAGATGAGAATCTACCTTGACAATTGTAGCTTTAATCGCCCATTTGATGACCAACAGCAAATAAGAATCAGAATTGAGGCAGAAGCTAAGTTATATATTCAACCGTTGATTGATCAGGGTAAGCTTGAATTAACTTGGTCATAAAAATTAAAAGCATTAAAATAGTAAGCCCTGTTGATATGCTTGATATCCTTAAGGTATAGATATGAGAACAGAAGCAGAAATACGACAAAAAGGAATGGAAGTATTACTCAAAGAGCTGGGTGATCTTGAAGCAGAAATTTTCATCAAAAACCTGATCCGCGAACCATTTGATTATACCAACTGGCAAAAAGAATTATGGGTTGATAAAAGTGTTCGGGAAATAAGTACCGAAGCAACTAAAGCGACTAAAGTTTGATTGATTTCAGCTCATCAATGATTCATCTTTTACTTAATGTTTGAAGAAATAGCCATTCGGATTTTAAAGATGTTATTCCCAAGATTTATACCTGTACGAGGGTTTTCTTCAAGCTACTGAATCAGTTTTTTTACAGGTCCGTCTTAAGTGAAGGGTACCGAACCAACCTATTCTAACAGCTTTTTTGTTATTTCTTCTTTTAGTAATCGGAAGTTTCTTTCCGAGTAGTACCTCCTGTCGGTTTCTTCAAGAATGGAACCCAATATCACTTTATAGTCTTTTTCCATAAAGCTGTCAATGAGTGAAAGCATGGACTGCAATTCTTCCTTCGCTGCTGCAAGCGCAACACCCCGTGTCAACAGAAATTCGATGTCATAACAGTCGCGTATAATCTTTCGTGACAAAAAAGCTGCAACCTTGTTCTTCATCATTTGATTGAGGGTAAGGGCATGAACCTGCACCTGAATGTTTGTAAATGTAGAAAATGCAATTTTTCTCTCCCACTCAAAGTTGTGCTGCTCCTTTCTGATTTCAATTTTTAACGAACGGGATACATGGGGCGATTTTATCTCAAATAATAGGGTATTCTTATTGTTTGCGGCATCGGAAACTGTATAATGCGCGGAAAACAGAGAGTTGAGTTGGTCGAATAGTTCGTTTGAATCGGCCGAGATATCCAGCCAAAAATCCAAATCGGTGGAATAACGGTTGAGATTATGGCACAACCGCAGCATCGTACCACCGCCAAAATATATCATCGGCAGGATTCTGTTCGTATTCAACAGGTCCAGGATTTCAATTTCCAGAACCTCTAAAGATCGTAGTTGTTGCATAACTGTTCCCAGTAAGAAAGGGCTCTGCGATTTGTTTTTTGTAAAAGAGCTGTCATGATTTCCCCGTCTATTTTTTTAAAATTTATAGCGTCAAAATCGCAGGAATATCTACCGATAGATACCATATAGATGACATCGGCCAGCGCTTTTTCCGGGGTTGCGATAAACCGGTTTTCCTTTCGGATAAAGCCGGAATAAAAATCTTTTTTGAGTTTGGTATATGTAAAGCTCAACTGATCTGTATGATAAGAAGCGGTCCTTTTTAAACCGGCCGATTCTACAAAAAACCGTTGTTGCTGAGTAGACAGATCATAATACGACAACGCCGAACCAAACGAGACGTACGACGGCACCTGCAGGTAATTGGCGATTTCAAATAAATTCTCTTCCGAAAGTGCTTTTTCTTTTGAAGCTATCAAAAATATGTTCCGCTTTAGTTTTGATAACAAACCTGCCTTTACATAACGATTTGCCGTAACGATTGCAGAGTTTTTACTAATAGAAAGCATCCGTGAAATATCTTCTGTGGTCAAAAATGGTTTCTCACTCTGTAAGAGCTTGGGAAATGGCATGATAAATATATATAATTAACATTATTGATAATTTATTGTATTTATCAATAGATTTCAAGCCCCTCGACCTGTCGCAGTGGGCGTTTGCCAAAATTTAACAAAATCAGCCTTGATGATTCAAGCAGAGACAACTTCCATTCTCAGCCTTATCAAATCTTCTTTTTCTAATGTCGCCAAAAAAACGGTTCTCCCTTTTTTATCTACAAACTCTACTTCAGCCATAGTCTCGGAAAGGTCAGCAACTACAGTACCCACATCTCCACGGTGTAATTTTTTTGCCGGGATGTCTTTTCATTGATCTGACAATCAAACCTTCACTCTCCTTTAACATTTCAATATCTGATACA
>JBBDIH010000255.1:0-2278 GCA_040880505.1 Minisyncoccota bacterium | reverse complement strand
TCGAAAACGAAATAAAGGAAGAGATTTTTTTGACCTGGTATTCTTGATGAGCCGGCATATTAAACCTGACTACCGTTACCTGGATGTAAAACTATCCATATCCAATGCCGATGCTTTAAAAAATGAACTCCTTGAGAAAGGTACTCAATTGAATATGGAAGAAATGGCCAACGATGTGCGACCTTTTCTTTTTGAAAATTCTGATACAAAAAAAGTTGAACCGTTTATCGATTTGATCCAACAGTATTCATTTGAATAAAACTTTACTATATGGATGCAGTTTAAAATTATTAATTAAAGTCAATATTTTATTGACTAATTTCGTATTATTTAAACCATAAAGTTTAAAACATGACAACTAAGTCAAGTTTTCATTGACCCATAGTGAAAAAAATAAACCACATATTGCAAGAATGGCCACCACGAACCGTCATAACCTCTGATTGGTTAAAAGAACATGGTGTTTACAAACAACTGGCAGATAGCTATGAAAAAAGTGGCTGGCTGGAGCGAATAAGCCGAGGAGCATACAAACGAAAAGGAGATAAAATCTCATGGCCCGGAGGACTCTATGCACTACAAGAGCTTCAACATCTTTCTGTGCACGTTGGTGGAAAAACAGCTCTTGAGCTACAGGGATACAGCCATTATATACGAATGGATGATGCTCAATCCGTAGTCCTTTGGAAAACGCCTGACGTCAGGCTTCCGAATTGGTTTCTTTCATATGATTGGAATACGCCGATAGAAGTCCGTTCAGTAACACTTTTTGACAGGAATGTAAATGCACTGTCAGAAACCAAAGTGGATAACATAATAATAGAAATATCAGCTACTGAACAAGCAGTCCTTGAATACCTTCATAATGTGCCAAAGCATGAAGGCATAGATGAGGCGAACTACATCATGGAGGGATTAACATCTATGAGGCCCTCCGTTCTTCAAAAATTACTTGAGTGTTGTAAATCTATTAAAACAAAGCGCCTTTTTTTATATATGGCCGAGCATCATAACCATCCCTGGTTTAAAAAAATCGACCTGTCTTCCATACCTTTGGGAAAGGGGAAACGTGAAATTATAAAGGGAGGCAAACTGGATAAGACCTACAATATTGTCGTTTCGGAATTATCGAGGGAAGATCAATGAGAGAAGAATATCGAAATCAAGTTCGATTGTTACTCAGGGTATTACCTATCGTTGCACAACAGAAAGACCTGGCCCTGAAAGGTGGGACAGCTATCAATTTTTTCTGGCACAATTTTCCCCGGCTATCCGTGGATATTGACCTTACCTGGCTGCCTGTAGAGATTAGAAAACATTCACTTTCTGCCATTACAAAATCTGTTCAGGAAATAAGTGTCCGTATCCAAAAAGAACTCCCTGGAACAACTGTTTCTGAACATAAAAGTGGAGGTGCATTAAGTAAGTTGATTATCAGAGATAAAAAAGCCCAAATTAAAATGGAAGTAAATACGGTGCTACGGGGTTCCGTTTTTGATCCGGTGGAAAAAGAGTTGTGCTTAAATCTACAAAGTGAGTTTGAATTGTATGTTTTAGTTCAAACACTCTCATTTGAAGATCTATATGCTGGCAAACTGTGTGCCGCACTTGACCGTCAACACCCCAGAGACCTGTTTGATGTAAAAATCTTGTTGGACACCGAAGGGGTTACCGATGAAATATGTACAGCCTTTATGGTTTATCTGATCAGTCACTCGCGTCCTATGAATGAGTTATTAAATCCAAATACTGTAGACCTGAAAGACATTTATACCAAAGAGTTTCAAGGCATGACAACGGAAACTGTTGAGTTAGAGGAGTTGATTGAGGTACAAAAAGAATTGCCAGAGATCATGCTGAAAAGCTTGAAAGATGAGCAAAAGGAATTTCTAATTTCATTTAAAAGAGGAGAGCCAAAATGGGATTTGGTTCCTCTTCCCCATCTTAATGAGTTGCCGGGCGTACTTTGGAAGTTGCTGAACATAAAAAGGATGTCTAACCAAAAGCATCACAAAGCACTCCAAAAATTAGAAGATGTGTTGTCAAATTAGTGAGTGAAATCCATTCACCAGTATCCATTGCAGTGGGTACATTAATGAGTACAAGAGTCTTAAAATAGCCGTTGATCTTCCAAAGCAGTGCTTCTGTATTTCTAAGATGATGGTAAGTTGGTTGAATGGATGTTTTTATTAGATCCGGCCACTCTATAATTTTTAAACTGTTTATCCTATCCAGCCGTTGATCTTCCGAAGCAGTGCTTCGGCCTCCAGGCCCACTT
>JBBDIH010000254.1:0-2282 GCA_040880505.1 Minisyncoccota bacterium | reverse complement strand
TAACTCTTTTTTCTATCACATCTCTTAACCCCTCAGTTACTGAAGAACGATCAGAGTCCTCTACTTCACTAAGATTAATTTCATAAACTAGATAACTACCTCCAGCTAAATCTAATCCTAAATTCCAAGGTCTAAAATCACTCACCTTCTCCCAAATAGGTTGATAAGCAAAAACCGCTGAGGCCAGCGATATAACAATTATTAATATTAAAATAAGTATGGAATTTTTGTTCATGAAAAACTTTAATCATTTTACATATAATTAATGACTTTGACAAATTACTTACTAGAATTAATTATCTTTAAAATGACCTAGAGCGTAGTTAAAACTTGAATTAACTTTTTTACCTGGATTAAAAATATTTTCAGGATCAAAAATCTTTTTAGTATCTTCAAAAAGCTTATAAATTTCCTCTCCATACATTTGCTTTAAAAATGGTGATCTAATAAGGCCATCGTTGTGCTCTGCTGTTATTGATCCCCCCATCTCTATAACTAAGTCATAAACTTTTTTCGAAACTTCCTCAATAACTTTTAGTATACTAACATCAGTTGGATCCATTATTGAGTAGATGTGCATGTTCCCATCTCCAGAGTGTCCACCGATAGCGTAGGTCATTTCCTTTTTATAAGAATCTAAGATTTGATAAAGCTTAGGTAAAAATTCTGGTAAAAGTTCTGGGCGAACTATTAAGTCGTCTATAAATGGTTCTGATTTTTCGCCTTTAAGATGATGTCTTAAAAGATTAAATGCCTCTCTTCTGATAGTCCAGTATTTTTTAGCCTCTAAGTCGTTTCTAACAAGATGGGTTGATACGCTCTTAAATTCTTTGATAGCTTTATCTGCTCTCTTGACTACCTTCTCTATCTCTTCTTCATTCTTACCAGTAAATTCTGCAAGAATAATCAATTTTGGAAATCCCCCCTTTAAAACTAATCCGAGCTCAGGCAAAAAGTTCCAAGCTAATTTAAAAATATTTTTAAATCCCATCATTTTTATAAAGCTAAAAATATATCTAAAAACTAACTTGAGAGTTTTATCATCATATGACTCCAAACTCTCTGGTTTAAACTTAAGAGCCTCATTTATCACCCCTGCTAACTCATCTGTATTTTTTAAAAACATAACCAACATTTTTGAGTAAGGTTCTGGTTCTACTAATCTATACTTTATTTCACTTATAACTCCTAGGGTTCCTTGAGAACCAACGAAAAGCTGAGTCATATCAAATATACCCTTATCTTTATCCCAGATATTCCATAAACCATAACCGGCTGAATTCTTAGAAACTTGAGGTTTTGCTTTTTTTATTATTTCGTAATTATCATCAAGTAATTTATAGACTTTTCTATAGATACCTCCTTCAAAATCATTCTGAGCCTTCTTATCTTCTAACTGTTTTTCTCTTAAAGGTTGGAAAGTGTATTCATTACCATCTGATAGGATTACCTTAAGTTCTGCTACATAATCCTCTGTCTTTCCATACTTCAAACTTTTTTCACCTCCGGAATTATTAGAAACCATACCTCCTACAGTACAAATCTCTCTAGAAGCGGGATAACTTGGCATTAATAAGTTTTCTCTTAAGGTTTCTGCTTCAAAGTTTCTGTAATAAGTTCCTGGCTCTACTACCGAATACCCTTTAACAAATTTATTAGCTTTTAAATCAGAGTCGTCCTTACTACCTTCAACTTTCTTAACTTTATTTAAGTATTTATTAACATCTAC
Organism: Minisyncoccota bacterium; assembly: GCA_040880505.1. Classification (GTDB taxonomy): domain Bacteria; phylum Patescibacteriota; class Minisyncoccia; order UBA6257; family GWB1-50-10; genus JBBDIH01. The sequence goes on along the minus strand of JBBDIH010000254.1, from coordinate 553 downwards.
AATAATAGAGTTATTTAAAGGACCCCCTGTCATATCGGTTCCTCCTGATCTCATTGTTAATGAAATATTTTTATTTTTATGTTTTTTATCAATAACAAAATTAATAATTTTCCTAAGATCATCTTTGTCTTTAGGAAAAATAACTACTTCTGGCTTTACCTTAAAGATACTAGCGTCAGTACTATACTCCTCTAAGGTGTTTTTACTAATATCAACCTCACCTTTAATTATTTTTTTTAATTCTTTTTTTAGGTTCATTAAATTTAGATAATGTGAAAAATATAACCAACTACTACAAAAACAATACCAGCTATACCAATAATTTGTTCTCTTTTCATAACATTAAACACGTCTTCATCCACCTTATGTTCTTGTCTAAATCTAAAATGAACTCTAATAGCAGTGTAGGCAATTAAAATATGACCGATAGTTTGGAGAGTATATGCTAATGTAGTAAAATCCATAATTTGTTATTTAGATGATTTACTTAAACTGCCCTGAATATTAACAGTTCTAGTTGGGAAGGCGAACTCAATACCCTCTTTTTGAAAAG
>JBBDIH010000253.1:0-2317 GCA_040880505.1 Minisyncoccota bacterium | reverse complement strand
TTGATCAAGTAGATGCCATATTCCAGCTCCTTGCCGGGTGTAAATTTATATTTATGTTGAATAGCTTCATTTACTTATCATTCAATTTTATTTATCAGGATTATAATAACCCCATAACCAAAAACAAAAAGACTGGTGGAATATAGTGATACATCAGATGAGCTGACCTCATAAATAAATTCCCTACTCTTAAAAACAAAAAAAGCCCTGTTAAACATTGTCTAACAGGGCTTTACTTAAAGGTGGGACCGGGCGGAATCTGGCAAATCCATTCCTTTGGAAGAACCGCAGGTGCTCGGATTTTCGTCTATTATTAAGCTATTTTTTGTATGGGTTGTTCAAACAAAGATAATTTACATTTTCCGGCCAACTCCATTGCAATTTGTTTTCTTTTTGATTTTTCGTCAGGCCAACCAATTATATTTAAATGCTTCTTTGGAGGCTCTGATATTGCCGCTATTAGTCCTAAAGCATGAATAGAATTAGCGTCAGTATCACCCGTACCATAAATGGAGCGCCCCGCAGGAAGATTAATGATAATATTTTTCCGGGCGAGGTTTATTACTTCCTTGGAGCTTAAGCTCTCAATATTAAATAGAGAGGTTTCAAATTCACCTGACCTTTTATTTTTCAGGGGCATCAATGCAGTGGGTTTTACTCTCTTTTTTTCTTCACTAAATTGACTGCTACTGGTTAAATACCTGGCCAAGGTATCAGTATTATTCAAAGTTTTTGAACCAGAAAACCTACGAATAAACTCTTTTAATGTTTTCAAGAATGATTTCAGGAATTTCATCTCCAAAATATTCACTTCCATTTATTTTGTTTATTCCGAATAATCCCGCGTACGTTAAAATTTCATCTCCACTAAAGCTTATTGAAAAGCAATACTCTGGGTTTTTATACCATTCAAATGAAATTTCACCATCAGGATCAATAGATACCTCAGGTAATACCATAGAGCTTATTGGATAGCCATCTACAAATTTTTGGGCTTCTAAATAGGAATCATAAATAACTGCTTTTGAGCCATACCCATCCCAATTATTATCTTGTGATTCATCTAAAATTAAATCCAATTCATCTTGTAAATCTGAAAAGGATTTTCCCATTGTAATGCTCTCTCTCTTAATATCAGCTTTCACCTCTGAAAGTTGATCTGTGACACTTTTTGCATCATCACTTATTCCATGATTATTCAAATAGTCAAAGAATCCGATATTAGATGGGTAACTTAATGTACTCATACATGTAGATTTATAGCTTCATCCGTAAGACTATTAAAAAAAACACTATTTTTTTTTATTCGCAACTTTTTGAATTGATTCCAAATTTCAGGATCATCTGATTGAAAATTTTTATTCATGTAAGAATCTATGTCAAGAAGTAACGTGATATTTCCTTTTTCCGTACCCATTTCAAGAGTTTGGATAATGTTTGTTCCAATTTGATTTTCCTGATCTAACAATTTTATTCTATTCAAGTATCCGTTAATTGTATCTACATTTAAGGGATTTTGTGGAGGAGCCTTCATATATTTTGAAAAATCATTTATTGGCAATGGTAATTTTATTTGATTGATATAACGTGTAGCAATTCGAGTCACTTCTAAGGGTCTTGCATAATCAGCGTATATAAACCATAATCTTTTTGCCGTACTAATTATCTCCTCCCATTTTGTATAAGGTCTTAAACGATTAAATGTAAATCCATCTCTCCTAAATTGAACAACATTTTTATTGTCTTTTGTTTTATAAATATATCCTTTAACTCCCTTCGATCTAGTTTTTATAGATGGTTCATCTTTATCTACCTTAAGATCTGCTGAATATTCACTTTGTTTCTCTTTTAAAGGGTAGTCACTAAGTTCTTTTGTGTTAAGAGAATCAAAAACTGCTACATCAAAATTAGTTGAAAGCTTAACTCGAATATCAATCAATGCCTCTGTTATGGGGGCATTTTCTAAATGTTTTTTCTCTGCCATTCAGATTTAGTTTTTTAAGAATAATCGAATTCTGAATAAACATAATCAATAAAGACGTAATTTCTATATTAACCGTTTTTTATGAATTTGATAGTGTTCATTTCACTTATTTATTAGAGTGTACCCCAAAAACAAAAAAACCTGTTAAACAATGTCTAACAGGGCTTTATTTAAAGTTGGGACCGGGCGGAATCCGGCAAAGCCATTCCTTTGGAAGAACCGCCGGTTCGATTCTTTTCAACTTCGAGACATAAAAAAACCCCGAACCAACTTAATGATTCAGGGCTTTACTTAAAGGTGGGACCGGGCGGAATCGAACCGCCGACACACGGA
>JBBDIH010000252.1:0-2339 GCA_040880505.1 Minisyncoccota bacterium | reverse complement strand
GCCGGATTTATTTTTTTAAAATATCCGTCATAACCGGCAATACAGAGTAAATCGGGGGATAAATCGAAAAAACGTTTATAGTCAAAGTCTGTCTCTTTCATGAATGAATACATCAACAAATACTATTTCTTTGTTAGAATATATCATTTTAACGACTGATCCATTGAACTTATTAGGCTATAATCTGATGCCTCTTAAAATGACTTATAAATGGTGAGAATTTTTGCAACTTTAAGGTAAGAGCAGCTATTGAAAAATACAATTAATCAATTCTTAGATGTCCCTTTATTAATATTGATTGTAAATGAGTAAGCTTTGTCGATCAGGATGGTGATGAGCAGGCGTGCCGTGTATTTTAAAAAAAGGAGCAATTGTTTTGTAAAAAAATCATCTATCGAAATATACTATTGTCGTTTATACACGTTTACATGATATAGAGAGAAATCAAAAACTAATCTGAGAGCACATTCGAATGAATAAAACCGGAGCGATCATTATTATTGAAGATGACACTGGAGATCAAATTATCTTAAATGAAATTTTTGAAGAATTGAATTATGAAAATAAGCTAATATTTTTTGAGGATAGTGAAAAAGCCTTAAAGTTTTTGGAAACTACAGAAGACGAACCCTTTCTTGTTTTATCTGATATCAATATGCCAAGATTGAATGGCATGGAATTACGAGAAAAAATTCACAATAATGAAGATTTGAGGCGTAAATCAATACCCTATCTATTCTTTTCAACCAGTGCAGAGCAACAAAATGTTGTTGATGCGTATTCAAGATCTATTCAGGGTTTTTTTGTTAAATCGAATGATTATCAAAAAATTAAAAATACAATCGTAAAAATTGTTGATTACTGGCAAGAGTGCGAATCACCTAATTATATCAAAAATGCTCAGTGAAATGGGTTTATTTAGAAGCTATTGATTATTGAATTCCCTTCTTCAATCAAAAAAAGACGAAATATTTACGGTAAACTTCAGCAATTCATAGTTAAAATCTCTGCTGTTTCTGGTTAAGAAAAATACTCTATATAAAAATAAAGTTACAACATAGGGTAATATCAGAATATTGAGAGTACTTCATAAGAATTAAAAAAATAAGTTTGCATTTTTTAGATTTATATTCTACACTTGTAGAAAGAGTTCTAACATTGTAGAATTATGAAACTATCAAAATCTGAAGAACAATTGATGCAGTACATCTGGAAATGCAATAAAGCATTCATGAATGAATTGCTTGAGATGTATCCTGAACCTAAGCCTGCAAATACAACGGTGGCAACACTTCTCAAGAGAATGAAAGATAAGGGGTTCATCGATTATAAACAGATGGGTCGATCCCGTCAGTACTTTCCGATTGTTAAAAAATCGGACTATTTTTCTCGGTACATTAACGGTTTGATAAAAAAATATTTTGATGATTCTCCTGCCACATTCGCATCTTTTTTTACCCGAGAGACCGATTTAACGACGGAACAGCTTGAGGAACTGCAAGCTATTGTTGAAAAAGAAATAGAGAGGAGGGAGCAATGATTATCTATCTGATCTATTCAACAATCAGTTTGGGCCTGCTTCTTTTATTATATCACTTGTTGTTGATAAAGGAAAAGATGCACAGCATAAACAGAGGGTTTCTGATCTTCAGCTTAATCTTCTCTTTTACCATTCCGATTGTTCCGGTTGGAATGATTGACCTTCCGTCAAATGCTTTTCATTTCTTAGACCTTTTAACCTCTGAAAAAAGCGAAAACGTTGTCGTACCTGAGGGAGAGTGGTATGAAATTGATGCAGAATCTGCATTGGCATACAATCAAGGATCCGAAATGGGTATTTTCAGTTTTACAATGGCGGTCTGGCTGATATATTTGATAGTCTCAGGTGGTATGTTTATTCGCCTGATTCGAATTGTTCATAGAATTCAACTGAAAACGGATCGAAGCGATAAGAGATTGCTGCATGGAACTGTAGTTGTTCTTTTAAGCGAGGATACCACACCTCATACGTTTCAAAATATGATCTTTTTGAACAAGAGAAGGTACCTGAATGGAGAGATCCCTCAGGAAGTGATCGTACACGAGATGACCCACGCCCGACAAAAGCACTCACTGGATATTTTATTTGTGGAATTCCTGAAGATCCTCTTTTGGTTTAATCCGTTGATCTATCTTTACAAGAATGCCATCCTGTTAAATCATGAGTTTTTGGCTGATGAAGCTGTCCTGGCACAGGGGAATAATGTAAAAGACTATCAAAAAGTTCTGCTTAAATCATTATTGATTCAGCCGTCGCATAGACTGGCGAGTACACTGAACTACTCCTTAACTAAAAAAAG
>JBBDIH010000251.1:0-2360 GCA_040880505.1 Minisyncoccota bacterium | reverse complement strand
ATGACGGATATTTTAAAAAAATAAATCCGGCCGTCTCTAAGTTATTGGGTTATTCTGATGAGGAGTTGTATTCAACACCCATTGATGATTTTGTTCATCCGGATGACCAAAAACTTACTTCGGAAACGCGTGAAAACATGAAGAAATCTAATCCGCTTTTCTATCATGAAAACAGATATTTAAAGAAGGATGGAGAATACATTTGGCTCGCATGGACAGCCATGCCAATTGAGAATGAAAAGCTGGTTTTTGCCGTAGCTAAAGAAATCACTCATAAAAAGCTTCTGGAAAAAGAAAGGCAAAAACTTTTGGAAAACTTTACTGAGGTAAATCATCAGTTAAAACAACTGGCTTTAACTACATCACACGATTTAAGATCACCAATCAGTAGTATTTTAATGAGTTTTGATTTACTCGATACTTCGAAAATACAGGATCATCAAACAAAAGAACTACTCGATATCATTAAAACAACAGGCGAAAATTTTACTCTGACTTTAAATAATTATTTGAATGTCCTTAGCAACAAACATGATATTGAATCAACAATAGAAGAGATTAACATTGAGCAGTGCCTGAATGATATGCTCCCTCCTATTCGCTTTCTGATTGAACGCAACAAAGCAACCATTCACACCGATTTTTCTGAGTTCAATACCATTCGTTTTGATCGAACAATGCTGGAAAGCATCTTCCTTAATTTAATTTCCAATTCTATTAAATATAGAAGAGCGGATCATCCACCCAGAATTTCCATTCATACTGAAGTTCACAATGGTGAAAAACGCCTGATTGTTTCTGATAATGGAATGGGGTTTGATTTAGACAAAGTGAAAGATAAAATCTTTAAGTTACATCAAACATTTCACAACCATTCGGACAGTAAAGGTGTCGGGCTCTATTTGGTTCATAATCACGTAACCGGAATGGGTGGGAAAATAGACGTAAAAAGCTCTGTGGATAAAGGAACTACTTTTATCATTACCTTTAGTAATGATCTTTAAAAGTTGTAGAAATACTTTCATTTATCCATCGACACAATGATATTTGAGTAAACCTGTTAAACACTTTACCTGTATCGGTTCGTTAGTGAATTACATAGTAAAGTAATATTTTTGAACTCTTTGAATCCGTTTTAAACATCCAATATCAATCAAATAAATCTACCCTATCAATGAGTGAAATTCAGCCTACAGTCAGTTATAGTTTTACCATGCGTCTTTATATTGAAAACAAGCCCGGTATGCTTGCAAAAGTACTGAATACCATAGCCGATATGAAGGGTGATCCGGGCGCTGTTGATGTTGTCAAAGTTGAAGGCAATTTCAAGATCAGGGACCTTACTGTCAGTGCCAGTGATGACGTCCATGCAAAAAAGATTGTTACTGAAATTAAAAAAATAAATGGGATTCAGGTAAGAAATGTATCAGACCGAGTTTTCTTACTCCATCTGGGTGGTAAGATTCGCATTCAAAACAAGGTACCTGTAGATACTCGTGACGCTCTTTCTATGGCGTATACACCCGGAGTTGGGCGTGTTTGTCGGGCTATAGCTGAGGACAAGGAAAAAGCGAACACACTCACAATTAAGCAGAACTCTGTTGCCGTTGTGAGCGATGGTTCAGCTGTATTAGGACTGGGTAATATAGGGCCCGAAGCTGCAATGCCGGTGATGGAAGGCAAAGCGATGCTTTTTAAGGAGTTTGCTGATATTGATGCCTATCCGATCTGCTTAAATACTCAGAATGTAGAAGAAATTATAAAAGCTGTTGAATGGATCTCACCCGGTTTTGGTGGTATTAACCTGGAAGATATAAGTGCCCCGAGATGTTTTGAAATCGAAGATAGACTTAAAGAGTCTCTGGATATTCCCGTATTTCATGACGATCAACACGGAACAGCCGTCGTAGTGATGGCAGCAACAATTAATGCTCTTAAAGTAGTTGATAAAAAATTAGAAGATATAAAAGTAGTAATTGTGGGTGCAGGTGCAGCAGGTGTTGCTATTATAAAAATTTTAAAGAATGCAGGCGTTAAAAACATATTATGCTGCGACAGTACCGGAATTATTAGCCAAAATCGCCTGCCGGAGCTTAATGAGAGTAAAAAATGGCTGGCAGAAAACACAAACACCGACAATATTGACGGGTCCGTATTGGATGCTACTAATAACTCTGATCTTTTAATTGGTGTTAGCGGTCCCAATAGTATTCCCAAAAAAGCTGTTGAAATAATGGGGAGAGACCCCATTGTATTTGCACTGGCAAATCCTGATCCTGAAATTATGCCGGAAGAAATTGACTCTATTGCAAGAGTTATTGCTACTGGCCGAAGTGATTACCCCAATCAAATTAATAATG
>JBBDIH010000250.1:0-2360 GCA_040880505.1 Minisyncoccota bacterium | reverse complement strand
GCTATTAATAAAAATTTTCAAGGTTGCGGTATATCTCGGTTTTTATCACTTTAGTTGCTAGAAATTGCAAAACCGGTTAAACGCCAAACCGTTATGCGTATTACTAATAATCCAACTTTTATAAATGGGTGAAGGACTTTTGATAAGTATTTTTGGTGCAAGTGCCTTTGAAATAATAAAGCGCTTGCTCAATGACATTTTCGGGAAGGAGAATGACGAATTAACAAGAAAAGTGTATGGTGCTCTTGAAGTTGCTACAGATAGATTTTTCGAAAAATATGGAGATGAATTTGGTGAAGCAAGTAACTCTTTCTTAGCAAGAGAAGAAAACTGGCAAATAATTTTAAGTTCAATTTATTACAGTTCTGGCCCACTTCAACCATCAGATCTTAATCCAAAAGGATTTACTGATGTGAAAAATGCAACACCTCTAGCCATTAACTTTTTAATTTCATGCATTGAAGAAGAAATGCATAAAGATTGGTTTTTAGACAAGATTTTGACTGAAAAATTTCATCAGAAGAAGGTTGTTGAAAATCAAGATAAAATGGCAAATGCACTTCAAAATATACTTGACGATTCAAATGAAAAAAAGAAAAATGAGCACAGATTGGCTCACCCAGATTATCCTGACGGATGGTTGCCAGAGGAAGGAAAGCCTTACACTCAACATTTTTCGAATGGAGGAAAAGTAAACTTTGTGCGTCGCGGAAATATCATTCACTTAGAACAGACATTACCAAGTGGAGCAACAGCTTATTATGAAATTGATCCAGATGGTAATCTAAAAGATGTAGATTTTCCATACCCTTTAGAAGAATATACCTTAGTAATACCAGATGAAATTATATTAAGAAAGCATGAAAAAATTCTTCCAAATGGGTTAATACAAACTCAAGTGAAATTAAAGTGGGGCAAAGGTGATGCCAAATACATTACTGATTCTATGGGTAAGCTTGGATTTGTTAGCCTTAAGTGTCGTTCTATAGTTAAACACGAAGAAAGATTAATTGAAATTCCAATCCCAAAATTTAGTAAATAGTACGCATAACAAGCATTTCGTGCGGACGTGTAAGTAATTGTAAATCAAATCTTTATTGTTCTCCATGCCGCACAAATGCCAAACCGTTATGTGTAAAAAGACATGAGCAAACATTTAATCTCAATAGGGTACGATATTCCGGGCAAGAGTGATTGCTATGTTGATTTTCATGGCTCTAAATCCTTAATGGATGCAGATATTTTATTGATTTCACCAGATTCAATAAGACCATGGGGAGACTGGGTAAGCTTTACATCGAGTGATGGTGGTTGTTACAACGTAAAAGCATCAAATAGATATGTGCAGAATATTTCTCAATTTAAAAAGGAAATAGAAGATCATTTAAGGGCTGGAAAGAATGTTTTTATATTTCTAACACGAGAAAATATAGATACACTTTCAAATGGCGTATCATCGCCTAGAAAGGGGCAAAATTCATACAGCACATATACATATAGTAATTATAAGTTTCTGCCAATTGATATAGGAAAATTAACATCTGCATCTGGAAAACATGTTCAATTCTCTGGAAATCAAATATTCAGTGAATTCTATAATAAATTTAAAAGTAATTTAGAATATGAACTTTATGTAGAAACTCAAAAAGAAGCTCAAATAGTATTTACCGGAAAAGATAAGTCAAAAATATTAGGAGCGATTTATAAAGTGGGGAAAGGCCACTTAGTTACTCTGCCGGCTCTTACTTTTAATGAAAAGGACTTTACAGAAATAAAAAAAGATGCTGACGGCGAGGAAAAAGAATTTTGGAATAAGAAAGGTTTTGCATTTGGAAATAGCCTTGTTAGCTGTTTACTTGAGATAGATAAAAAACTTTCTTCTGATTCTGAAAAATCACCAGCGCCGGATTGGGTGGAAAATGGAGACTTTCTAGGTAAGAAGGAGAAAAAGTTAAATGATTCAATTAGCAGAAATATTGATAAAATTGAAAATATTAAACTGCTAAATGAGAAGCTTAAAATAGATCTTGAAGAAGAAAGAAAATTAAAGGATATACTTATTGAGCAAGGGAAACCCCTTGAAATTGCAGTTATCAAGGCGCTAAAATTACTTGGATACAAGGCTGATAACTATGATGATGGCGAATTGGAGATGGACCAAGTGATAGTGAGTCCAGAAAATATTAGATATATCGGTGAAACTGAGGGGAAAGATAATAAAGATATAAACATCACTAAGTTTAGGCAGTTGGTAGATGCTCTAAATGCAGACTTCGCAAGAGAAGAAGTGGAAGAAAAGGCTTTTGGGATACTATTTGGAAATGCAGAAAGACTCAAAGATCCGATAAAGAGAAAACTAG
>JBBDIH010000249.1:0-2362 GCA_040880505.1 Minisyncoccota bacterium | reverse complement strand
ATTGGGAACCTAGAGTTTCTTTTGATGAAGGTATTAAAAGAATGAAGGATTGGTTTAAGAAAGAGTGTTAAATTGTCTTGAAGTAATAAAATTCCATTCCATTTTGAATTGCCTTACCTATCAATAAAGCAATTACAGCACCTAAAATTCCATAAAGTGGAATAAGAACTATAAATAATAATATCTTTATAACAGGAGGAATTGTTTTTATCATATACAGTTCTTTTTTCTTTGTTTCAGCTATTAACGCTGTATTTAATAATGTAAAAGGAAAACTTAAAAGCATAATACTCAGTATCTGAAAATATATAACTGAGTCCATGTATTGCGGGAAAGCTAATCTATAAACAAGTGGTGCTATTAAAATCAAGATGATTGTAACAGGAATTATTATAATCATTAATCTCCAGAATTTGTCTATTAATCCTTTTTTTCTTGTTCTTTCAATCTTTTTTTCACTTAATTTAGGCAACGCTAAAGTAGGAATAGGCACGCTATTTATAATTTTATTTATCGGCAGTATAGCAAAAGAGTATATAGCAACTTGAACAGGACCTAAAAATTTCCAAAGGATTATTCTATCGATTTCATGTGATAATCCTCCTAAGAACCTCATGATTGTTAAACTTTTTCCATAAGGAACAGTTTCTACATCTGTTTCACTATTTTCTACTTGTTTTTGTGTTAACCAATAAAAAATAAAATTAAATATCGCATAGCCACCAAAGAAGGCAGTTATTATTAATGCTACATTGTCTGTAATATATATAGTTCCTATTAGTAGTAAGGTTGCCAGAGTTCCGGAGTATATAGAGTATTTAGAATACATATCAAATCTTTTTTTCCCATTCCAGTATGCAGAGAATATTTCAAAAGCTTTGTTTGGACTAAAAAATATTCCAGCCATAAAAAAACTTAATCCTAAAATGTTATTTCCATTTAAGAAATACCAAGCTGACACACAAAAAATTACTAGAGATCCTAATAATCCCCATTTAATTTTTGTTTTAAATACTTCTTTCAAAGCCCCTTCTTTATTTTTGGCAATACTTTTGGTAAGTGAAGTGTTTATTCCCGGCAAGCTAAATACAGTCAAAATCCCTACAACCGATAATACAAATTGATAAATACCAAATTCCTCTTGTGGCAACCAATTGGCAAATGCCACCATTAATAAGAATGAGATTATTATGGAACCTCCTTTTGCTAATGCTAACCAAAATCCACCCTTACCAACATAAGTCATGTCCGTTTTGGCGTATCGTTCACTCCATTTGAGTATTTTAAAAAACTTTTTTTTCATAAACTTATGATTTAGTATAAACTATAAATAAAAATTTACTAAAATGATTGATTTCAAGGATTACTATAAAAAAATAAAAAGAGGTTATAGGAAAATTTTGTTTATACATCGAGAAGTTAGTGTTAGAGACAAATCAAAATTCTATCCGGCTTTTCTTTACCTTCAGATAGCGGTGATCGGCTTAATCGGTAAATATATTCCCGGAGTAAAGAACCTATTTAATCGATATCGAAAGAGAGCGCTTTCTGACCACATTCTGATAAAGAGCAATGTTGGTTTCTTTCACGCTACTGTCCGCAATGATTCCTTCATGAAATCAATGCCGTTCTTCGAGCAATATTGCCAGAGTTGGTTAGATAAAGCAGAGAACAAAAAAGTTTTTGTGGACATCGGAGCCAACATTGGCTTCTTCACTCTACTTGCTTTAAATAATAAAGGCTTCCAAAAGGCTTTGGCCTTTGAGCCAACCCCAGACACATTCAAAAGACTACAGCAAAACGTAGCTACTAATAACCTTGAAGGAAGAGCCCGACTTTTTAATAAAGCCATTGGAAAAGAACGTGCCCAACTAAAACTACAACAGAATGAATTTCACACTGGTGGCAATACCGTTATAGAGGAAAGCGAGGATGAAAATCTCATTTCAGTAGACGTAGCTCCTTTTCCCGATCTTCTCGATGAGACAGATGTAAAAATTGCTAATATTGGATTCATAAAGATTGATGTCGAGGGATTTGAACTAAATGTTTTGCAAGGCATGAAGGATATCTTAAAAGAACTGGTATTAGACACATTAATATTTGTCGAAATTAGAGAAAAAGATAATAATAAAAAAGAAGTTCAAAATTTATTGAAAGATAACAAATTTAAACTTATTGATTTTTATGATTCTAATTTTTTATATATAAAAATATAAAAAGAAATTAAAAGTATGTAAGATTCAGGTTTGAAATTATCTTTATTAAATAAGATAATGAAGAATATAAAACTTTTTCCTCATTATATAAAAATGAAAATTAGACATTTTATTTTAAGAAAGATTATTAAGTAAATTATTTT
>JBBDIH010000248.1:0-2366 GCA_040880505.1 Minisyncoccota bacterium | reverse complement strand
GTATTCGTTCAGGTGAATTCGTGGAACTGGAAGGACAAAGCCATCTATGTAATTTGTCATATTTCTATCTTTTGGTTATGATATTCACTTTTTCGGTTTATCTAATGTGCTACAACGGTTCTCGGCTATGGCAAGTGCAGGATTTCTCGTCCTAACTTTTCAGTTTAGCACCGACCTTTGATTTATACTTCAATTTTAGGTTAATCACTTAAACCCCAATTGCTTATAGCCGATGTTGGCAACTGGCTTTTTTATTCATTTATTGATATTTCTACTTTAACCACTCCTTGTTCGATTCTCTCTTTTTTTCTGATTCCAGATTTGGATGTAATATTTCCCATAAGGCTTGATTCTCTTGTAAATCTCGAAGCATCCCAATGTTTATTGACTGTTTGTCCGTTATCATAAAAATATTTAATTGTTGCACTTTTAGTTTTAAGTAGCTTTTCTTTAAATACTCTTTCGTTTGGTGGATTTAGCACAATTTCAAAGTTCCCGTTTTCAATTCTTGAATATCTGTTAGTTTCTGACCGTTCAATCCTTTCTATGGTTATTTGTTCTTTATATTTCTCCGAAATTTCTAATTTAATGTCTTTTAAAACTCTCACAACTAAATTGATATCATATTCTACAGATAGTTTTTCAAGAATAATTTCAGAAACAGTTTCTTTAAAATTATCCGACAATAATTTGTCTTTAATTTCTTTTTCGGTTGTCATTTCGTTTATTTTTTTGAATGCTTTTTTGGCAAATTCAGATAGAGCATCTTTGTCAAATTTGTCTTTAGCGAAAAGTTCGGTAAATTTTTTACCCTTTTCATTATCTCTTTTAAATTCTATGTTTTCGATTAATGTTGCATTTTCATTTTGGTTTAATTCTCCATCATAAAAAACTTGAATTTGAGGACCAATTAAAATTCCAAAATCCAATTTGAATTGACGCATATATGTTGACAATTGAATTTGGTTCTGATTGCTTAATGATACTTTAGGTCTTTTTATCTCAATCACAAATAATTTTTCTCCGGTTTGATTAGATTTAACAACAAAGTCTGGCGTCATTCTATCTTTTGAAGAACCTAATTGATAATTAGGTCTAATCTCAAAGTCTCCAGAAAATTCGTCCCAGCCTAAAATTTCTAAACCTTTTTCGACAATTGGCTCAAATTCGGTTTCGGTAATATCCGTTTGGATTTTTTCAAAAAGGTAGTAACATAGTTTATTCCAATTTTCCATATTATTCTTTGTTGTTCTATTTTTTCTTTAGCTTGTTGCCAACGGTTCTCGGCTATGGCAAGTGCGGGATTTCAAGGCACTTACTTGTCCGATTAGAAGTCAGTTTATTTTGTGTAATTACTTTCAATTAAGCACTTTAGCCCGCAATTGCTATAGCAGTTGTTGGCGGCTGGCTTTTTCTTATTTCATCTTCATCAATTGTTTCAAAAACGTAGTCTATTGGCTCCACTAGTGAAAGACCTGAATTGTCTTCAAATATTATTCTTGGTCGTCCTGTTTGTTGACTTACAGCCGTATCTTGGTATGGAATGTAACTTTTAACAACACCAATCAAAGCAGCATTTGAGTTCGACTTAGTCCCACCAATACTTATCATTTCAGGTTTTAGAATTACTGGTCCACCACTGTTTCCTGGAAATACGAATGCGTCAATTATAAAATCATTACTCCGTTTTTCGAATAAATCTCGAATACGTCCTATTGTGCCACCTCTCGATATAACAAATTGTCTATCAGAAGTAACTAAGCCCATTGGAAACCCAAGAACATAAATAAAGTCGCCTTCGGTTGTGCCTATTTCCTTTAGCTTGTCAATTGTAAAAGCCATACCATCAGATTGGAAAAATCCGAATTTCATTCCTTCGTCCTTCAGTTTTTGGGCATTAATTCCGATAACACCAATATCTACATTGTCATTTGGGTGTCCTGTCCATAAATCATTTCCATCTTTATCTTTTAAACTTGCAGGATAATCCTTTGCCGCTTGGTCATCTTGTGGGTTAAATCTGAGAATAACAGAGGTGTGATTTTTTAATACGTGTTTGTTGGAAACGAGGAAAATCTTGTATTCTTTCTCATTCCCTTTCTTTTGCTTTACGAATTTACCAAATAAAAATCCGGTTCCTATCCAATGCTTGTTTCCGTCTGGTTTTATTACTCCGATTGCTACAACGCAGTCAAGAAAGAATGGTGGGATTAATGCCATAATTAAGTTATTTATGTCTGTTTTTATTAGCTTGCCGCCAATTACAGAGTAAAGTGAATACTATTCACTTTATCCCTATTTCATGTTTAATTTTTATTCATGTTATTCTTAAAATAACGAGGATAAAATGAAGAAATCGGGGTTAA
>JBBDIH010000247.1:0-2380 GCA_040880505.1 Minisyncoccota bacterium | reverse complement strand
AAAGAATACAATTTGAGAGAATTGAAGATGGAAGAACAATCACTCTACAAAGAACTAAAAAAGGAATAGATTTAACGCCGCTTGTTAAAGAGGGAGAAGAAATTGTAGAAGGCAAAGTATTAGCCTCAGTAGTAAATGTAACTAATCAATTAAATGTAAAGAAAGACAAGGGAGTTGATTACTATCTTGAGGAAATAAACAGCCTATCTATCTCTGACAGATATGGCGCCGCTAAAGCATTAGCATATTTTTTTAATGATTCTGTAAAAGATGTATTAATAAAAAGATTATCTAATGAGAAAGAACACATTTATATCAAATTAGAAGCTGCTGCTTCTCTTATTAAAAATAATGTAAATGAAGGTTATGATTTTATATTAAGTGTTTTAGTCAGTCAATTTTTAGAACAAAAATTAGAAGCTGTAATCATTTTAAGCGAAATAAATAATTCGAGATCAATTGAAATTTTAAGTGAAGTACTTCATAACGATAATGAACATAATGAAATTAGAGCAGGTGCTGCATGGTCAATAGGTGAAATTGGAAAAAGTGATGGTACAGAATCGCTTATTGAGTCCTTTAAAAATGTTGATGATTTAATAAGAGTTGAAGCCGTAAGAGCTTTGGCAAAAATAACTGAAAAATATCCCAATGATATCTTGGAACAGTTTAAAAAATCAGATGCAGAAGTAAGACCTGGAATTGCTTGGGCGTTGAGTAAGCGTAAGAACTGGACCTTCGATGATATTTTAAATGCTTTGGATTTTAATAGTGTTGATTCCAGGCAGTGGGCAGCTTACATTTTAGGCACAAATAAAGAAGCAGATATCATCGAAGAAATCGAAAAGTTAAAAAAAATTGATGAAGAGTTGTACTTCGCTGTTACAGTTTTATGGAAAAAAATGTCTAGTTGGGTTTTTAATTTAGAAGAATATTAGAGACATGAAAAAGGAAGTTGTCAAATTGTACGAAACAAATTATGGTGAAAGCTACGTCGGAAATTCGTTAGACTTGATGAAATCAATGGAAGAAAATTCAGTTGATTTAGTTATAACATCACCACCATTCGCTTTATTAAGAAAAAAAGAATACGGGAATAAGGATCAAGATGAATATGTAGATTGGTTGTTACAATTTGGCTATGAAGTATTTAGAATTTTAAAGGATACAGGAAGTTTCGTACTAGATTTGGGTGGAGCGTATAAAAAAGGGCGACCTGTTAGATCACTTTATAATTATAAAGTACTGATTGAAATGTGTGAAAAGTGTAATTTTAATTTAGCCGAAGAGTTTTTTTGGCACAATCCATCTAAATTACCCTCTCCAATAGAATGGGTTAACAAAAGGAAAATTCGTGTAAAAGATTCAGTAAATACAGTTTGGTGGTTTTCTAAGACTGATTTTCCGAAGGCTGATGTTAAAAAAATATTAAAGCCTTATTCTGAAAGAATGAAAAAGTTACTTGACGATCCTGATAAGTTTTATAAGGCCAAAGATAGGCCTTCAGGGCACAATATTTCTAAAAGTTTTGGGAAAGGTAATGGAGGTGCTATTCCACCAAACTTACTTCAAATTTCAAATTCCAACAGCAATTCTCAATATATGAGACATTGTAAACATTTTGGCGTAAAAAGGCATCCTGCAAGGTTCCCTTCAAAGCTTCCACTCTTTTTTATTAACTTTTTAACTGACCCCGGTGACTTAGTATTCGATATCTTTGCTGGTTCCAATACTACTGGTGAAATTGCAGAAAAAAAAGGAAGAAAATGGATAGCGTGTGACACAAATAGAGAATATACAGCTGCATCTGCTCTTAGGTTCTTTGATGAAGTTATTGAACCCAAACATGAGGAGTTATTTGAAAAATTACTTAAAAGTGAGGATCTACCAATAAAATTACCAGATTTAAAACAAATAAGTTTGGTCTTGGAAGAAGCTAATTACTATGGTTAATCAAGTTGCATAACGGTTTGGCAAATAACCTGCGTGACAAATACATATAATGTAAACATCAAATCGCAAACACGTCAGGTTGATTTGCCGGTTATGCAAAGTAATTGATTCTATTCATCTGTAGAACCGAAACCGCTTACAGAACGGGATGTTTCACTTAGCTCTTCTACTTGAATGAATTCTGCCATTAAGTATTGTGCTATGACCATCTGTGCAATTTTCATACCCTTTCGAACTGAAAATTCAGAAGATCCATGGTTTATTAAAATAACCCCGATTTCCCCTCTGTAACCTGAATCGATGGTTCCAGGAGTATTTAAAACTGTAATAGAGTGTTTAAGTGCAAGACCACTTCGCGGTCGAATTTGTGCCTCACAGCCATCAGGGAGTGCGATGGATATGCCTGTTCTAATCAATTTAACTTGCC
>JBBDIH010000246.1:0-2386 GCA_040880505.1 Minisyncoccota bacterium | reverse complement strand
TTCCTAAAGGAATATCTTCAACTTTTTGAGCTAGAGACTGCAATCTGGATAAAACTGTATCGTCGCTTTCTGCACGCCTCGTGATATTACTGGTGAAAACAATCACTGCTGATACACATGTAGAACATACTTTTTTCATGTATTCTGCCTGTGTATCTATATCTCCACCAAAAGTACCTGTTGATACCACAGGAATTTGTCCATCAGCTATTTCTACAACAGACCTTGTCAAACTTAATCGTTCCTCGGGGGATAGGTGATACATCTCACTTGACAAACAATTGACGAAAAGACCAGCGGAACCTGAATCGATATAAAATTCTGTTAATTGCCTGAGTAGATCATAGTCAATTGAACCATTTTGATTGAAAGGTGTAAGCATGACTATCCATAAACCTTTTGGTAATTTTTTTAAAGCCATTTAGCAATTATTATCGTTGATCATTAATTATTTTACCAGATATAAAACCTTATCAATATTTATAAGAGTTTATATTTCTGACACATGAATCTATTTGGGCTCTGTTGTTTTCAATAACAATGAACATCTGAGTAAAAAAAACAGCTTTGTACCACTAAAAAAGCAAAACAAACTCACCATTTAGCCAATACTTTACGAGTCTCTATCAGACATAAATCTATGATAATTTCAATCATCCCAGATAGTAGTGATGAAATATATAGGACTCGTACCCAGTCTTTTTTATGTTGACATTCTTTAATAAAACAGTTCATAATAGCTCCAAAAAATTGATTTTGATCATTGGACTAATATTCCAATCGAATATGGCATGATTAGCTAATACTATTACATCCAAATTTGTATAGTCGGTTGAATAAATTTCTGAATAAACTATAGTGGGCATATTATTTTAACCAACTCAATGCCCGCTTATAAATTAGCTAATAGTCTCTATCAAACACTTTGGGAAAATTCTCACATAGATAAAGTATTTTCACATTAGTGTTGAGTTTAAAAAAGATGGGAAATACAGATTTTCAAGTGAACTATATAAATCAATGAAAATGATATATGATATTATTCCAATCCTTTTCAAATTCCTGCAAAGATTGGTTTGTCACATCATTTTCGAATAACTCATCAAATACCTTTTTAAAAATAATCACACCATTGCAACCATTTTTAAGTGCTACTGCAACATCATGTGCACTCCTAATACTTGCAGGTATAATCTTGGTATCCACTTTGTTGTTTTTATACATACTTATAATTGAGGTAAATAGTGCGTCAGCATCAACTCCATTATCCTTAATTCGGTTGTAATAAGGACATATAGTAGATATTCCAACCGCGGCACATGCGTAGGCTTGGTTTATCGAACATACGGTAGTTACCAGAGTTTCTATTCCCTGCTTCTCCAATAAACCAGCAGCACTGATACCATCAAGGGTGGAGGGAATTTTGGGAATAATCTTTTCTGAAATTTGCTTAAGATAATCACATTCTCTACGAAAATCGTCGAATTTAGGTCCTTTCAACTGTATATATAGAGGCAAACCAGTTTCTTCCACTACATATTTTGCAAGTTCTTCAAGTGATTGTCCGCTTTCCGCCCATTCTGATATCACCGTCGGATTTGTTACTACAGCTTCTATCAACCCAGTCTTGGATATCTCTATTACCTCTTTGACAGTACCTGAGACCCATATCTTCATTATTCTATATATTTAGTAATGTATTGGTCTAATTCATTTTTTGTTGGGAGGCCCTTAATTACCCCCAAATAACCCGTACAATAAGCACCTGCATAAACAGCTCTCATAACTGCTTTTTTAACACTCCACCCTTTTGAGAGTCCATAGGCCAAATTACCATTAAAACAGTCTCCTGCTCCTGTGGAGTCAACAGGAGATATTCTTGGCGCTGATATTTTGTTAATTCCAAGGCTATCTGCAATTAACACTCCCTGTTTACCTCTTGTAATTATTACCGTTTCTATCCCGAATTCTAATAATCCAAACGCCAACTCTTCAATTGTTTTTTTAGCATCCGGTTGATGACCTAGTAAAATTTTGGCTTCAGTCTCATTAGGCGTGAGTATATCTACATATTGCAAAACCTCCTGTGGCAACAAACGAGCAGGGGCAGGATTTAAAATAGTTTTTCGTTTATATTTTTTCCCCAATTTTAAAACTTTTTTAACAGTTTCATCTGGTATTTCCAATTGTGCCATTACAATTTCAGTGTTTTTAATAATGGTCTCATCTTCAGAGATCATCTGAGAACTCAATTTTAAGTTTGCCCCAGGATCGATGACTATTGAATTTTCTCCTGTATCCAGTAAAGTTACAAAGCCACAGCCTGTGTAGACATCATGCAACTGTCTTACTGAATGCGAACAAATCCCTTCTTTTTTTAATAATT
>JBBDIH010000245.1:0-2403 GCA_040880505.1 Minisyncoccota bacterium | reverse complement strand
GTGCTTAAAAATGTAAATTTAACCATTCCTGTGAATAACATGATTGCATTTGTAGGTGAGTCAGGCGCCGGTAAATCTACGCTAATTGATATGCTCACGCTGCTGCTTCGACCACAAAAAGGAGAGATTTATATTGATGGTGTAAATTCAATAGATGTAAATTTGGAAACCTGGCGTTCACAGATCGGATATGTATCTCAGGAAACGGTCGTATTTGACGATACAATGGCCAACAACATCTGTTTGTGGAAGGGTGACTATAAAAAAGATCCGAACGTTCGAAATAGAGTTCATGAAGCTGCCAAAAGGGCTTATGCTCATGAGTTTATTTCTGAACTTAGTGAGGAGTATGAGACTATCGTGGGTGATCGAGGAGTTAGACTCTCAGGGGGACAGAGACAAAGACTATTTATCGCCAGGGAGCTTTATAAGGATCCAAATCTACTGATTTTGGATGAGGCTACGAGTTCTTTAGATACAGAATCTGAGCAATTTATTCAAAAAAGTACAGATGCCTTAAAAGGATCGATGACCGTAGTGATCATTGCACACCGACTCTCAACAATTAAAAACTCTGATCTGATTTATGTGATTGAGAAAGGGAAAATAATAGAAAGTGGTTCTTATGATGATTTAACGCTGAATCGAAAGACCCGATTTTCTGAAATGGTTCAAATTCAAAGTTTATAATTCTTCTTTACTCTTCATTTAAAAGTTCAATCAAATTTATATAACCTTTGAAATGGTAGAAAGAACCATTGATAAATTCTTATCATAGCTGACTAAAAAGTAGATTAAATGATCCCGGGATTGTGGAATGACGAATAAACTTGCCATAGTAATACCCGCTTATAAGGCTGATTTTCTAAAAGAAACGCTAGATAGCTTAAAGAGTCAGACAGATCATCGATTTCGCTTGTATATATTTGATGACGCCAGTCCATATAAAATAAAAGAGATTGTTGAGGGAGAAAATATCCCCGTAGATGTTGTATATCATCGATTTGATGAAAATTTAGGTCAGTTTTCTATTGTAAAACAATGGGAAAGATGTATCAGCTCTGTTGATGACGAAGAATGGATTTGGCTTTTTTCAGACGATGACCTGATGGATCCAAATTGTGTCCGATCATTTTATAATGCATTGGAGAAATACCCGAATTCAGTTGCTTTTAGATTTAACACAGATAAAATTGCAGATCATGGTGAGTTAATCCGTGAAAATCGATTTTCAAATGAATTTGATGCAGTCACTTTTCTAAATCAGAAACTTACATATAATCAAGAGAGCTACGTTGTTGAGACAATTTTTTCCAGAGAAATTCATGATAAAATCGGAGGCATTCCGGATCTGCCTTTGGCCTGGGCTTCGGATGATCTCTTTACAGTAAAACTCGCATTATCTGGAAAAGTTCACGTTATAGAAGACGCTTTAGTCTACTGGCGATACAGTGATAAAAATATTTCCGGATCTGTAAATAAAAAATCTGCCATACGTAAACTTAAAGCCTCAAGAACTTTTGTAAAATGGATCTACAAAAATCAGCATCTAATACAAGGTTTAAAACCGGATGATCTGGCAATTAAGTGGTATATCAGGCAGATCAAGACGCTACAAAATCAAATCAATATCTTTAATGAACTCGCAGCGGTTATCAGAATATCCGGTCGTGACATCAGAGTGTGGAAATTGTATCTTAGATTAAAAAGAGATAGAAGTAAATTAATTGGATGGCTGAAAAAATACTTATAGTAAGTCCGATCTCACTCATACCATACCATTCAGGAAACCGAAAACGCATTCGCACGGTTTGTTCTGAATTAATGAAAATGGGTTATGAACTGGATTTTTTCTACACCGGTTTTGATGATACAATAGATCCGGGACATAATGAGTTCTTTAATGGGCGAGTGTTAAAACATCTGGTTGGCAATGATAAAACCTCATTGTCAGACTCTCCTTTATTAAGGATCTCAGAAGTATCGAACGGGATTAGAATTAAATGGCAAAAATTGATTCGGGGTATTTTCGATAGTTTTGATTCAGCTCGCTACAATAAAAGTTTGGCTGAGTATAAAAACATCCGGAAATACAGACTTCTTCAATCAGAAATTAAAGGTGTCAAATACAAGGCAGTTATTGTGAACTATTCTGTCTACTCATTCTATTTTCGCCTTTTTGATCAGCATTCAAAAAAGATATTAGACACTCATGATTGTCTCACAAATCGATACCGGCTTTTTTTGAAAAATGGCAAAAAACCTATTGAGTGGTATAGTCTTCGTTATCAAGATGAGAAAAAAGCTCTCTCATTAGCGAATATTGTGTGGGCTATTACTGAAGATGAGAAGATTTATTACGATGAGATGATCAGTAAAGGTGAAGTAGAAGTTTTGAACCTT
>JBBDIH010000244.1:0-2439 GCA_040880505.1 Minisyncoccota bacterium | reverse complement strand
CGAAGTCCGGCATAAAGCACATTAGTGTCCAAGACAATTTGAAACGGTTTCATATATGGTATTATATATCATACCAATGTGAAATGCAAGGAGAGTGGTTTAATACGGTGTATAACGACCCAGTGTTTAAACGGCGCGGGGATTAAGATTTCTTTGAAGTAGAGAAATTAATTCCTTACAAACAAGTTTCATCGTACCCCTTCCGCGTCCGATTTAAAACGCCTTGTTATGTGTTTATGAAAAAGTTTGAATATCTTGTTCAAGCTCCCGTATTGTTCTAAAAATTAATCTGCTAAAATATTGATCAACTTCAAGATCACTCATTGAAGCAATATCTTCTACATCAAAAACATCAGTTAAAATCTCCCTTTGCTGATTGTAATCTAAATTTGAAAAGTTTGGTATATAGTTTGTAGAAGAAAGATTTTTTGTAATCTCATGATAGGTCCTAATAAATTTCTTCAGTTGTAGTTTTTCTTCTTCGATTTCAAAACGAAGAAGCATTTTATTTACGAACCAGTCGAGATGATAAAGTAGTTTTAGATCATCAATTTGAGAAAAAAAGAAAAGCCATCCATATTTTTTTTCTTTATAAATACATCCTGTAATCCTCATATTCAAAGACCATTCCAGTCTTTTGAAAGACTGATTATTTGAGTGTTTGAATTGAGCTATAATTTTAAGTATTGATTCTCTTAAAGATTCAATGGATTTATCCCTTACTGTTAAACCATCGTCAGTATTTTTATAACCTAAAAAATCAAATTGTTTTTCTTTTAAGCCTTTTTCCTGTTTGTCTTTATTTAAGGTCAGTCCAATTTCCTTGACACTTTTTTCTAATTCATTATTTAGCTTTTGATAATTTTCTTTCTTTGTAAGAATCAAAATATCATCTACGTACCTCATATATAAACAATCATTTATGGATTCAAATTTTTTGTCAATATCCATGAAATAGATGCTTGCAAGAACATTTGAGATTGAAAGTCCTTGTGGAATACCTTTTTTAGGTTTTTGAATATTAGCATTAGGATGAGGAACAGTTTTTGTCGTTATCGAAGATTCTAACAACCTGATTATTTCATCTTTCCTAATTTTCCTTCTTACCATTCTAAGCAATCTGTCATGCTCAATCGATGGGTAGAAATTTGTAATATCATATTTTAAAAAATAGTCATACTTATTTCCTGCTAAGCCTTTTTTAAGTATATCTATCGTAGTCTGAACAATTTGATTATTAATGTCACTTTTAAATACATCAAACAACAGATTGTTTAGCGCCTTTAAAGCCACTTTATCTCTTATAGTTGGAATGGATAATACTCTTGGAATTTTACCTCTCCCTTTTGATATAAGCTTTTCTTTGTACAATGTTAGTTCATATGTACCATCTAATACTTTTCTATTAATGATTTTTAAGTTGACAAGTAATTTATTCTCAAATGAGCTTCTGTTTATTCTGTCAATACCTACAGAAGCTTTTGGTTTAATGCTTGAGTGATAAATTTCTTCTAGATTTGAAACAGAGAAATAATTTTCAAAAATTTTATATGCAAGCATAATTGACTAAATAAAAAAGAAATAGAAACCCTTGATAAGTAAGTAGACACCCAAAGTAAGGTAATCATTGGGTCTAGCTAAAAGCTAAATAGTGAAATACACTATTGTTGATTAGTTATATCCCAACGTTAGCAGGGATCATCCCGAAGGATAAGGGTCTCTATTTCAATTTCTTTGATTTTTAATTTATCGCCATCATATACATCAATATAGGTGGAACCAGTATAGATAATGTTTTAGTGACAAATGGAAATACTGAATAAACTAATGGAGCCATAAAGTTTCTATGAAACATGTTTGGCGCATTATTTTTCTTTGAATCTTCTACTTTATCATAACTTTCATACCAAAAATATGACAGGTCAATTTTTTTATGATTTTCAAAATCGTCCAATATTTCATTGTATTTGTTATTAATAGCAATGATTTCCTTTTCATTATCTACAATCTTTAAGTCGTAGAGTAATTTTCTAATCTTTCTCCCACACTCATGTTGTAGTATTGAACGACGGTTAAAGTTTGCACTTTTAAGCAGCACAACTAAAGCTGTAATTAAAATTGATGACGCAGTTATGAATAAGCTTACCAATTGAGCGTCATCCTCAAATAAATGGGGTATAAGTAAAGAAAACATTGTTAAGTAAACAGATAACATAAGCAGAGTAAAATTTATAGTACTCTCTAATTTTTCATATCTCAAACTCTGTGAAAATCTTATGCCTGAAGTCACCCATAAAGTATAGTCAAGTTGATCTTTCATAGCTTGATATTATCTATTGTTGATTATGATCATCATCTTCTAAATTTCTTCAATGTTGAAAAACACATAACGGTTTTGTGTTTCTGCGGCCGGACTATCAACTCAAATGACTGGCAAGA
>JBBDIH010000243.1:0-2442 GCA_040880505.1 Minisyncoccota bacterium | reverse complement strand
TTCCTGAATTATAAAAATTTTAATCCTAAAAGCCCTGAAACATTTCAGGGCTTAACTTTTTTGACAAATATAATTAGTTGGTACATTATTTAAATATGGTTTATCAAGCCACAAAATTAAATAAAAGATTTAACTCATATCTTTCTGATATGTGTTCATTTTCTATTCTTTTGTTTAATCGTGGCTATTCTAATTTATAAATAAAAAACATATCCTTTTTAGAAATCCTCGACTGAACAAAAGTCGAGGATTTTTGTTTAGTATAACTAGCTCTTTAACAAATCAACAAAACAATGGAACCAGAAAAGAAGGAAGTCGTATTTTTGAAAGGAAGTAGAATAAATCTACGTCCAGTATTGGAAAGTGATATTCCACTACTTCTAAGATGGATTAATGATCCTGAGGTAACTCAATACCTAAGCGCATATCTTCCAATGATGGAAGAAGACGAAAGAGAGTGGTTTAACTCTCTGTCTAGCAAGAAGCCGTATGATATAGTTTTAACCATAATGGTTGACTGTAATCCGATAGGAGTAATAGGTATACATAATGTAAGTTTGAAAGATAGAACGGCCACTACCGGAGCTCTTATCGGCGAGAAGGATTGCTGGGGCAAGGGTTATGGTACAGAGGCAAAGATGATTCTATTAAATTATGCCTTTAATACTCTTAATCTTAGAAAAATAAACTCTTCTGTGTTTGAGTTTAATGAAAGAAGCTATGCTTACAGTATTAAGTGCGGCTATAAAGAGGAAGGAGTACGGAAGCAACAATTATTCAGAAACGGAAAATACTGGGACGAAATTCTTTTAACAGTATTCAAAGAGGATTGGATTCCAGTATGGGAAGAATATAAAAAGAAGCACAAACTTTAATAAAATAAATAACCGAGATTATTCTCGGTTATTTTATGTTAAATCTAAAATCGTGAATAGAGAAGATTTAAGTTGACTTAGAGTAGTAAGCGTTTTACCTTTATGAAAGAAAATTAGAATTAGAAATAAAAGATAATCTTATGTTAAAAATTTATATTGCTAGACATGGACAAAATGAAGATAATGCAAATGGAATCCTTAACGGTCATCGTGACTTTCCATTAACTGAAATTGGTAAACAACAAGCACGAGAGCTTGCTAAGGGAATTAAAAGTTCAGAATTAGAGTTTGATGCAGTTTATTCATCGCCATTAATTAGAGCATATGAAACGGCTAGTATAGTGGCAGATGATCTTAATCTTCAAAAGCCAGAAATAATACAAGGTCTCATAGAGCGTGATTTTGGAATAATGACTGGAAAGTCTGTAAATGATATTGAAAAATACTGTAAGCCAGAAATTGTAAAAACTAATACTATTACATACTTTTTATCACCTGATGGAGCAGAAATTTTTCCAGAATTATTAAAAAGAGGTGGTAGAGTACTAGAATTAATACATAAAAGACACAGTGACGGTTCTGTCTTGTTAGTTACCCATGGTGACATAGGTAAGATGCTTTATGCATCGTATTACGATTTATCATGGATGAATATTCTTACGATGTTTCATTTTGGTAATTCAGATTTACTTCTGCTTTCAAATGATTCAGGATCAGAAGACTCTCATGTCATTAATATTGATCAATATAATCACTAAAATTTACAGAGCCAGACTAAATCAGTCTTGGCTCTTTTTATTTTCTAGATTTTAATTTCAAACACGCCAAGACTTGGCGTGTTTCTCTTTGACTTATATAGATAGTTATTGTACTTTATAAATACTTAGTTAGATATGAAGTTCATTGAAAAATTAAATACAAAAAGGAGGAGGAATGGATCTATTCTTACAGTTATGGGGAGGTATCTGTTATCTCCTTAATAAAGTATTTCTTTCTTATGCTGAGAGTTTAGAAAATAACAAAAGACTGAAAGTGCTAGGATGGAGTGTTTATCTAATTGGCTTGCCTGCTTGGGTTATTATTCTAGTAGCAAAGCATAATTGGATCGCGGCAGCGATAGAAACCGGAGGAGCTCCTGCAATGGTTCTTGGTCTTGTTATTGCCTTAAGAGGCGTGGAGCATGTTCCAAATTGGCTTTCAAAAGGAGCTGAAGTTTGTGTCTATATATTTTTAGCCATAGGCTTTATTTATAGCTTGTATGACTTTGGGGGAATTACCGCGATGACGCAAGTTTTAGAATTAGGTGTTATGGCTGGGTTTCTTGTTGGAAGTTATATGTTAGCTAAAAATAATCCAAATGGTTGGCTTTGGTTCATGATTATGAATGGTAGCATGGGTACTCTTATGTTTGTTCAAGAGAAGCCGATTCTTGGAGCTCAACAATTAGCTTCCCTTTGCTTTGTTATTTTTGGCTTTATTAGGTCAAAAAGAAATAGATAACTTAAAATGAAAGAGGATTTATGAGACCAGTAATTAGCTTAATTGCCATTAAGAATAATTCTTTACT
>JBBDIH010000242.1:0-2452 GCA_040880505.1 Minisyncoccota bacterium | reverse complement strand
AGCTTTTATAGGAAAACCATCGACTCCACCCTCCGGGAGGTTCAAAAAAATATCCAAATGCAATTACAAGGCTAAAGCTTATGGCAAAAAGAGTTAAGACCAATCTCCTGTCGATGTTAAATGTTATCCATATTAAAATTATAATTACTGATACCAAGAAAGAAGATCGGTTTAATGTCAATATAGTACTTAAAATTAAAATCCCAGCTGCTAGTAAAATCCATTTTTTTGAAATAATTTTTTCGTCAACAAAACCAATTGTCAATGGCACAATCAATGAAATTACTGCAGCTGATCCATTCACATGACTATACATTCCGGGTGGCCTAAAGATACCTGCAAAAAGAACTTCAAAGTTGGCATCATTCGAAGCTAAACCAAACATTTTAGTATAATCTCCAAAACCTGTTAACTGAACAAAGATTACTATTAAATGTGCTAGTGTCCCCCAAAAAAATCCTTTAAAAAACCATTTCTTTAATTGTTTAGTCCTTAAATTTAGAAACAAATAATAGGCAGGTATTATTAATATAATCCATCTTATAGGTTCAACAATTCCAGCTTGATGAGATTTGTAAAAACCAATGTTTAACCATATTAGGGCTGCAAAAAGAATATAGAATATTATAATGAAATGCCTAAGATCAATTTGCTTTGTAGTTCTCCATTTATACAATAAAGAAGCCAAACAATATAAACTTACTAAATCTGTTCCTCTCGGTGAGTTATTTGTAAATGGGATTAAATAGAAGTTAAAGGCTATTACGAAACCTAAGAAAAAAAACTCTTTTTTATAAGTATTAGAATAACTTGCAATCATACAGATAAAAGGTATCTATATTTTTTATAATATAATTTTATCGTAATTGTAATCGAGCTTATTTGGCTTCTAATTATTTCTATAGCCTCAAATATTTGAATGCTTCCAGTAATCAAATAAAGTATGTTAAGTTGATCAATATGTAAGTACTGATAATGTCTGGTAGCATAATTCATCTTGTATTCACCTGTGATATGTCTTAAATCATATGTTGCCCAATCATTATCAAGCCATTCTGGTATCATCTTTTCTAAAGATAATATCCCTTTTTCAAATAATACTTTTGCTTCTGATTGTTTATTGACGTGTTTAAGATCATAGAGTCCTATAAGACAAAACATAAAACCATTTACTACATGAGAATAGGGTTTACATGGATATTCTTCATATACCCAACCCCATTTTGTTTTTGCCAACAAGCCGCCCTCTTCTACAGGAACTTTAAGTACGTCCAATGCCTCTTCTGCCAATTCTATATATCTCTGATCATTAAAGTGTATATACCCTCTTACTAAAGCAGAAATAGCTAGTCCTTGCACAATCGCACTTATATATCCGGGCTCCAATTCATATTTAGGATTCGAAGTTGGTGTTTCCCATACTATACATCCATTACACAATACTGTATTATTTGTTAGGTAGTTAAGATGTGTTCTAAAGGATTCCTCATATTTCTCATTTCTAGTTTTTAAAAAATCATTATAAGAAGCCAAGGCATAGTGAGCAATCTTTACCGGAGAGTAATAGTGTTTCTTATTATTACCATATTTCTCAAGGTGATCATAATAATGAGACATTAATATAATCCCACCTTCATCAAATTCCATATCATAATAATCATGCATCCCAACAGTACTATAATCAAGACCGTATGGATACTTAGGAGCATTCAAAAAATCTTCTGAGACACCAAATCTATTTGGGGATACAATATCATTCCATGCTCTGTTAACTAAAGAAAAGAAACTTTTTAATTTCATATTATCTCATGTAAATAACTTCCTATATTTCTTATATATCACAGTTTTATCATGATGGTTCCTAATAAAATCAACGGCTTTTTCACTTAATTCAAATAACCTACTCTTGTCATTGTATAATTCAAGACAATGAGAAATATACTGTTCAAGATTATTCTCCTTAACAAGGAAACCATTTTCGTCGTTATGAATTATCTCCTCTGTTCCCGGTATCGCATTACTTATGGGCACCACTCCGCACGCCATTGCTTCTAAAAGTGCATTAGGCATTCCTTCACTTTCACTTGGAAATAACAATACATCACATTGTTTTAATTCAAGCTCAGGCTTATCAACCATTCCCAAAAATTGAACAGAATCATCTAGCTCATTTACAGAAATAAAATTTTTAATGTAATCCAAATATTCTTCTTCATATTCACCAAAACCCTCAGTTGGACCAATAATTTTTAACAAAACCGGTATTCCCTTTTCTTTCAATGATGCAACAACCTTGATTGCTACATCCACCCTCTTTCTTTTACATACAGATCCAAACGTACAGAGTACAAAGTTTCCTATGGTTTCATTTATACTCGTATGTTTTGAATTAAATCTCTTTGTATCTACTGCATTTGGTATATATAAAGCATTAATTGAATAATTTTTTAAA
>JBBDIH010000241.1:0-2476 GCA_040880505.1 Minisyncoccota bacterium | reverse complement strand
TTTATCCTCGTTCCCAACACCCCTGTTGGGAATGCAACCCGGGACCTCCCGGTCCCAATAGTTGCAATCAGCCCATAAAATCAACCCCCAAAATCCGTGACCGGTATCAACCCCTCTAAGCCCAAAGAATTTCTGGCCGATGAATATCTCCAGTCTGCTGGTTTATCCACAAAACCGACACTCACAGGGTTAAAATGAATGTATTCAATTGCTTTGGATGTAACTCTTGAACTTGGCGAACGACTTGATGATGGGTGTTACTATTTCAGTGATTGGACGAGAGAAAAAAATGAGCATCAATTCTGCCCTCAACTTTCTTTTAGGTCAAAAAAATCGGCAATTTTCATGATTTTTGTTTCACCAACTTTTTCAAGCACCAACAGGTCATTATCGCCAGTGAGCAAGTAATCAGCCTCTCCATCTAAGGCCAGAGACAGAAGAAAATTGTCTTTGGGATCGCGACACAAGTCCACATTTGATGTCACCGTTATAAATTCTGCTATTTCATCAATTGTATCCAATAAAGCTTCCCTTTCTTCTCTTGAAATGTATTTTCTTAATTTTGGCCGCTTAGCTACAGCTATAAATTCTTCAAGAAGTTCCTGGCTAAAAAGAAGCGTACATTTTTCTTCAAAAAGCAGCGAATCAAGCTGATTATATTTACTGCTGATCAGAAAACTAATCCATAAGTTTGTGTCTAATATGATCCGCATATTTAACGGTTATAACGCTTGGAGCGAACCGTTTCAATCTCACGTGTTATTTCTTGAAGATCGGGATCATCTATGGATTTAGATCTAAGTTTGTTTAATACCTCAGAAAAGTCATTCTCCGATGCTTTTCGGATAGAAATTAGATTTGAATCAGCCAAATCTTTCAGAAGCTTTCTGGCTTTCGGGTTTAATATGTCAACTTTTATTGTTTCCATGTAACAAATGTACAAAATCGGGTTGCAATGAAAAAGTTTCCTACTGCTAAAAAACAATTAAGTGTCTTTATCCTTATTCCCAATAACCCCGTCCACCTGAAAGCAAATACCTGTCAGAATAAGCAAAAGTTGAATGCAATTTATTGGAGACCTCGTTCACAAACCGGTTAATCGGTCCATCAGTTAATCGCAAATCTGTTTGTATGATTGAGGAGGTTAGAAATTGTTGTAAGGCAGGATTTGGGTTATTTGGTTAACTGAGATTTAGGGCTGAGTGATTTGCGATAGACCGATTGGCGAATTGCGATGGACGAATTATATAATATTCACCAGACTATTGTTTATGAGCTGATCTTTAGAATCGCTGAGCCGATTTATTACGTGCTGCTCACCATCTTTTTCACAGGCTGGGGATGTTGAAAAGAAGAGTAAAAGAATAGGTTTATAACGAGATGCCATTATTATTTCTATACTCCCGGGGTGTGCAGCCATTCATTTTCTTAAAGGAAGCATTAAACCAGCTAATTGAACTAAAGCCACATTCAAAGGCAATGGAAGATATATTTTCATCCGTTGTTACGAGTTTTCTCTGGGCATGAGAGATTCGTTCCTCAATGATATATTCACTAATCGTACATCCAAATGCTTTCTTAAATAAGGTATTGGCATAATCAGGGTGAAGTCCTGCTTCCTGACCGATATCAGAAACTGAAATGGGTTTCTGATAATTTTGAGCAATATACATGGCAATCTTTTCCACGTGGGTATTCTCATTTGACTTTGTTGAAAATGGATTGCTTTGTTTTCCGGATATATTGTTCATAGCCAACCTGTTTAAACGGGCACGCATCTCAAGTAAAATCACATCTACTGCTTGAGCATGATCAATGTCCCTGATCCATTTGTTTAAAAGAAATTCATCATAATCAGCATATTCTTCAGATACTTCCATTAGTACCTCACCTTTTGAAACTCTATCAACAACAGTTGGCGGGAAATTCCATTCCAGGAAATGAGAAAAGGGAATTGTACAAACATAATAGGGGGAGTTGCCTTCATAGTGAACAATTTGATGCGGTATAAGTCCCCAAAACAGAGCGAGTCTTTTTGACGGAATAGTAATTTTATTTTCCTGTAATAGGTAGGTTATAGTTCCATCCGGAAAATAGTTTAACTCAATTTCATTGTGGCGGTCAGGCTTACTCATCAGGTTTGGCTTCCATATTTCGCAAGTTAAACCATAAGGTTTAAACGCATCCCTGTTTTCATCAAAAGAATGTAAGATCTCGGAATTCTGCATGTTTTAGTAAATAAACAGGTATTTTTAATGTGATTCTGATATTAATTTACGAATCCAAGTCCACCAATTAAAAAGCAATCTTATGCTTAATAAAATAAATTTTAATGTAATCGGTATCGCAATAACAATGCTTCTTTTTAGTGCATATCAAATTGTTCATGCGCAGGAAGTGAAGCCCATTCATCCATATACGGAAAATCCCTACTACTGGGAATACGGTGATAACCCGGTGCTTCTGTTGGGTGGAA
>JBBDIH010000240.1:0-2493 GCA_040880505.1 Minisyncoccota bacterium | reverse complement strand
GAGACGTCCCAAATGATTGTCAAGATTATTGGAAGCCAAATTAAACTATGGAAAAATTTTAGAGAGATGTTATTCAAAAGATGAAGAAGTTTCAGGCTCATCAGTGTCTAACCACTCCAAAGGCGGTAATGTAAGTGAGATGTCTAGATTACTGCATTCATAATACAAAAGTTGCTTAGCCACATCTTCATACTCAGAATGATCGAAAACAACTGCAGCCGGTTTGAGAATTTCGAGGTATCGGCAGTTATTGAAATCACTTGTCTGATTAAAATGATCAGATGTGTCTAATCCATTTAAGTGGTTTACAATTACATCCAGTGATGGCTTGATGCCACCAAAATCCGGACTATTTAAGAATTTCCAATCCCTGTCAAAATCCGGTCTTTGTTTTCTCATAAGAGCAATGGTCATGTAGCCACTGAGGTTGTAATAGAAATAGTGCTGCTGGGATCGAAAACGATCCTCAAATGGCTGATGACCTTCCGCTGTAAACTGCAAAGAAATTTTATCTTTTATGGGTTGAATGGATGATCTGGAATTTAATCGATGCTCCTGTTCTGTAAAAAGAAAGTAGATCGTTTTTTGAGCATCAAGCCATGTTGACACATTATTACACCAGTTTTCATCACAAAAAGAACTTGAATTGTATTTGCTGTCAATCCATTTTGAAAAGGAATAAAACCAAGCCTTTAATTCTACGTGTTTACTATTTGTCCAGTAATGACTGTCATAAATCAAGCTGATTGAATCAATAACTTTGATGAAGTCAATGGTATCTATTATTCCTTGAGAATTATCTCGATCATCAACACCCAACGCGATCTGAGCATAATTTAAATTGGGATTCATTTTTGTTTCCTCATTGAGAAACCAGTTACTAATCAATTCCGTAGCTTTTCTTGCGTAATCCTCGTTGTTAGTGTAGAAATAGGCAAGAGACAGATAAAATATTGCGGTAGAAATTCTATCCAGTTTAGGACGATCGTATTGATAAATTTCAGGATTGGTAACACCACTTCTCTCAATAGTATACGCTCCGGTGGAATCCGGCCACAGATATCTGGCCAGACTCACATAATCATTTTTATCCACGCTCGATGGAATGTTGGTTCTATCTGTATCTGTAACATATTCATAATTTTGAAGAAGAAGATCTTCGGCGGTCAATATCAGCCTGGATATTTCCTCTGAAATAAATGGATCATCCTGTTTAGACTTCAAAAGGTCCAAATAAGTCATATTCAACATATAAGGGCCGGTATCAGACGCTGTAAAGTCAGGAATATCTTCAGTCGTCCTCATACAACCCATATTTAAAAGGATTGAGAGTAGAATGAAAATAATAAAGAGCGGTTTTTTTTCTACGAAAGAGTTGGTCACAGTTTATCGGTCTGATTTAGTAGAACTCAGGTAATTCGACATTAAATATACAAGGATATATCTTATTCGAATATAACGAGTGAAAATGATTAAAACATATATCAACTTAAAATTCTCATCGATTATACATATTATTCGAAGGTATAAAATTTTATGTCAGGGTATATGAACAAACAATTAAATCGATTAGATAATTCTGATACGATTACCGTTATTGTCCCCATTTTTAATGTGCAACAATATCTAGAAGAATTTCTTCAGGCACTTTTGGATCAAAATTATCCTAAAGGCCTTATTCAAACAATTATTATTGATAATGGCTCTACAGATCAGTCAGTTGAAATTGCTAAAAATTACCCCATAAAACTTCTCTTTGAGAATGCAATTAGAAGTCCATATGCAGCAAGGAATAGAGGATTGGAAGTAGCAACCGGAAAATATATTGCACTAATTGATGCAAATAAGATACCCCATAAAGATTGGTTAATAGAGGGAATCACTGCCATTAAAGACCAAAAAGCGGATCTATTAGGTGGAGACATACAGTTCTCACTACCGGATCCGCCAACTGCATCCAACCTATATGATTCTTTTACATTTAACAACAATCATACGTTGGTGACCACTGAAAATGGCTCTGCAGCAGGGAATTTGTTCTTTCACCGTTCACTGACTGATGAAATTGGGATGTTTCCGGAAAATTTCAGGTCGGGTATGGATATTTGGTGGACTCAAAAAGCGGTGAGAAGTGGTTATAAATTAAGATACAGTGAAAAGGCAGTCGTTTATTGTAAACCACGCAATTTTAAAGAAATTATCTCTAAGTCGTACAGAGTAGGAAAAATTCATCCCTTTAATCAACGTCAAAATGGTGTATCTTTACCGTCTGTTGTTAGTAATACATTTAAAACATTTGCCCCGCCCAAGATTAGCCGTTATAAAAAATACAGATCGGATACTAAATCACATATTTTATCAATTAAAATTTGGTTTGTGGCATGGTTGAGCAAAATCTTTATGGGAATGGGACGAATCAATGGACTTTTTAAAATGAGCAATCACTCTTTTTAATGTGCAAATAGCAACAAAGACGATGTCTGTTTTAAAGAT
>JBBDIH010000239.1:0-2500 GCA_040880505.1 Minisyncoccota bacterium | reverse complement strand
GATGACCTCAGGATTTGTACCCGTAACATCACCGCTCCACTCAGAAAATTCCCAGTTATTTGCAGGCACTGCATTTAGTTGAACCCTTGTTTCAAACGGGTATTCTGTTTCAGTGGTCAAAGCCGGCAATATGGTTTGTGTGACATCACCTTGTCCGGTAATATTGAGTGTAAGTTTGTAATCAATTCGTTCAAAAGTAGCTGTAATTTCTATTGGTCCACCCACTTCAACATCTATTTCCGGGTCACTTCCTTCACCGTGACCACTCCATTCTGCAAATTCCCAACCCTCTTCGGGTTCAGCAGTTAGCCTGAGTACAGTTGCATGCGGAAAATCTTCCGTTGTAGATTTTTGTGAAATGATTTCCCGATTTACACTTCCTTCTCCCTCTATATTAATAGTGACAGGAAACTCAACTTTTTCAAAAAGAGCGGTAACATTTCTGTCCTGATCCATGAAAACAAAAACGATAGGTTCATCTGCGCCCCTTAAATCGCCGGACCAGCCGACAAACTTCCAAAATTCATTGGGAGTTGCAGTTAATTGGATTGAACTGCCATCTTCAGACTGTTGCGTAGAAGGGGTAACGGTTCCGGCTTCTACAGGTTCAACAGAAGCATTGAGAGTATAAACCTGTTTATTCTTAGTCGTACTTGTACATGAAACATGAACTAGAAGGGAAACCAAAAAGAATAGAAAAGAGTAAATATAAAATTGTTTGTTATTGAGCAACATTAATCAATTATTTATGGAGTATTTTGAAATGGTAGGAGAATTTAAGCTGTTTATTCTTACTCGCCCAATATTCAACTTAAAATATAATGTTTAATGACGTTATCTTCCAAAAATTATAATTATCTAATTTTTTAATTGGGGCAGGATTTTTTCTTGAGGGTATGAATTTAAAAAATGAACGTTTCCAAATAGGTAGAATTTCCATCACTGAAAAATCAGGCTACTTCAAAAGACTAAAAAATGCACCTTTTTTAAGTCCCTTATGAGCTATTTTGGTAGTTATCATGCATAGATCAGCCCAAATCATCTGTAGTACTTTATACACTATTCATTCAGTCATTTTAATGATATATTTGGGGTAAATCCAATCAGAATCCTTTTTTTGTTAAAAAGATTGTCAGGATAAAAAAAATGAGTGAATCAGTAAATCCAAAACTAGAGTATATTGCGCAGCAAAATATTCATATTTTTGGCAGTGATGGAATCAAGATTGCACAATTAAAGCCATTAAACATACAATCTCTACCGATACTTGATGAGATTTCATCAAAATTGACTCAATGGCGAAATCAGTCGATGAGGTTCTTTTTTACCGGATTTAAAGCTACCTCTGAAAGAACGATGAGCTGGTTAAAATCTTCCGTGTTGCAGAGCAATTCTAAGATACTTTATTTAGTTTATGTGGATGAGAAACCGGTTGGACATTTTGGACTTGCAAATGTTACAAAATCACATGCGGAACTGGATAATGCAATCAGAGGGGAGAAAGGGGGGCATACGGATCTTTTTAAGTCTGTCGAATTTGTACTGCTTGACCTAGCCTTCAATTATTTACACGTAGATAAAGTAGAAGGAAAATTATTTTCGAATAATCTCATAGCCCTGTTGATGCATAAACAATTTGGATTTACTGTCACTGAACGATCCAAGCTAAAACGAGTTGAGGATGGTGATGAATGGCACTACACACCGTGTGATGAAAAGGAGTCAAATACAAAATTTGATCAATTATTGATTACTCTGACAAAAGCCGGATTTATTGAAGCAACTAAAAACAAACAGATCAAATGGGAGTTTGATCAATAAATATAGATGATAGACAATGGATGTTTTAAAGCTAATTTATGAAGCAATCGATGAAATAAATGTTGATCTGGATGAAGATGAACAAGTAGAAAAGGGCGAAGATACCATAATTTATGCGGATGGAAGCTCTTTGGATTCTCTCGGTTTGGTAAATCTGATAACCATTATTGAACAAAAAATCGAGGAAGAAACCGGAGAATATATTACCATAGCAGACGAACGCGCTCTTTCTATGGAATCAAGTCCATTTCAAACAGTGAAAACGTTAAAGGATTATATTGAGTTATTGATCAATGAGTGAGTCATCAGATAACAGAAAAGTCTTTCTGATTACGGGTACCAGCAGAGGTGTGGGAAAGTATCTTGCAGAGTACTACACCAATCTTGGAAACGATGTGATTGGGTGCAGCAGGGGTGCATCAGATTTTGAAGCCGAGTCATACAAACATTTCAAAGTGGATATATCGGATGAAAAAAATATTCAGATAATTTTTAGCCACATTCGAAAGGAGTATAAAAAGCTGGATGTTGTGATCAATAATGTAGTCAGTAATCCGGTCAATATTAGTTCAGCACTTCTGAATTATAAGAGTATAGAAGAGACATTTAGAGTGAATCTCTTTTCAACCATGATAATTTGCAGAGAGGCTATAAAATTAATGATTCGTGCCAAGAGCGG
>JBBDIH010000238.1:0-2540 GCA_040880505.1 Minisyncoccota bacterium | reverse complement strand
CGTTGTAAGCAAGCTTGAAACGACACTGCAAACAGAATCATTTGATAAAAATATATAAGTAGAATAGTATGAAAAAAGCAGTATTCTTCGACATGAACGAAACCTTATTAAACCTGAGTTTACTTAAGGAACAGTTTGATAAGCACTTTGATGATAAGTATGTTCTGAAATATTGGTTCACAAAATTATTATACAGTTCCACTATAATGGGGATTATGGACGAATACAGAAATTTCGGAGAATTAGCAGATGTGGCTTTAGAAAATCTATTTTTCGAAAATAATAAACCTTTAAACAGCGAGATAAAATCTGAGATACTTGGAGAATTTAGAAAGTTACCTGCTTATGAAGATGTGCGACCTGCTCTTAGTATGTTGAGAAACAATGATATTCGTGCTATTGCTGTTTCTAATTCGTCTTTAGAAATGATAAAAGAACAGCTAACGAATGCAGGAATTATTGACCTTTTTGATTCTTATTACTCCGTAGACAATGTCGAGAAGTACAAACCCTTCAAGGATATTTATCTTTCAGCAGCTAAACAAGAAGGATTACAAACTGAAAATATTGTAATGGTTGCAACACATGATTGGGATTTATTTGGAGCAAAAAAAGCAGGACTCACCACAGCTTATATAAAACGAAAGGAAGAAATTTACCATCCATATTATTTACAGTCGGATTTTAATGCATCAAATTTACCCGATTTGATACGACAGATAATTAAGGCTGAGAATTAATAGGTGAAAAATTGATTCTAATTCAGTGATTACAAAAGATTATTTATAGGTAGAAAGTAAAGAAAGCCAGCTTACAATCGAGTAGACGGCCGTGAGCAATAAGCTCACGGTGCGCCTCTCACACCATCCCGATGGGTCAAGGATTTTTAGCGTGGAGTTTAGTCAATTTGCATTTTTGATTACAATTTTAGCCCTATTAATCACGGAAATTTATCTTGAGGAAATCATAGTACTGTTTGGTTTATTTTCAGTGATTGGGACAATTATACAGTTCAAGGCAGCGCGCGAATTTGATAGAACCTCAATGTATTGATTCAACAAATGAACACATAGTGAAAATGAAAATGACACAATTTGGAAATCTTAAACAAGTTGATTTACGCACTGGATGGAATCATGAAGCTTTTGATTTCACTCAATGGTTGGTGAAGACGGAAAATCTGAAATTTCTTTCAGATGAAATCGGGATTGAAATTGCACCAATTGAAGCAGAAGCAAAAACCGGCAGATACAGTGTAGATATTCTGGCAGAAAAAGAAAACACAGGCAAAAAGATCATTATTGAAAACCAGCTGGAGAAAACCGACCATGACCACTTGGGTAAAATAATTACTTATGCCTCTGGATATGATGCGGAATATATTGTTTGGATTGTTAAGGATGCCAACGAAGAGCACAGGCAGGCGATGGAGTGGCTGAACGATCATACTGACAGTGATTTGAATTTCTTCCTAATGAAATTGGAGCTTTGGCAAATTGATGATTCAAAACCGGCGGTGAAACTGAATACAATTGTAAAACCGAATGAATGGACAAAGACAATAAGAGAAAGAACCAGATCCGAGGAATTATCAGAGACAAAACTAATGCAGCTCGATTTTTGGAGTCATTATAAAAATTACTGTAATGACCGACATAGTAATCTTGGGTCTCAAAAGGCGGGTGGTCGTCATTGGTATAATATTGCTCTTGGTCGTTCAGATGCAAAAATCATGTTAACCATTAATACTCGTGAGAATGAACTTGCCTGTGAATTGTACATCCGTGATAGTAAAGAATGGTTTGATGATCTTTTTGAAAAAAAGGAGTCTATAGAACAAGAAATTGGCGAGCCTCTTGATTGGCGCCGATTGGATGATATGAAAGCAAGTCGTATAAAGTTAGCCCGGCCGGCTATTTTAGATGACCAAGATGAATGGGATGCTTACGTAACCTGGCTCTACGAAAGAGCAATGAAATTTAAGGAGGTTTTCGGATCGTAAGCTGGGAACAGATTTTATCAATAACGGCAATCATCGTTAAAGCAATTATCGGTTTATTTAACTATTGAGGCACTGAATCTACTCCTGTTTATACATTAACTACATCTGTGCTTGGTGATGTCACAATCACTCCATCAGGAGGAGAGTATGAAGTAGGGGAAACGATTACTCTTACTGCAACACCAGATAATTAACCAATTATTCTAATAAACACCGATTCATTAGAATAAGAAAATCTATATTCCAATGGACTGGAACAAGAATACACACATGTACTTCATTCATTTCTCAATTACAAAAATTCTTGTTCCAATTTTCACATTAATCAAATAGATTACTGCAATAATATTATTTTAGGGTCAAGACAACTTAAGAGGTTCTTGACGGATGAATGTTAACAATTTAGGATAAATATTTTCTTTACGATAATTAAACCGAAACTCAGACTCTTTTAGATGCAAATAGAATGTAGAGGCATGCATTCCCCCTGATGCTACTTTTTCACCACGGATTCAGGATGGTGTGGTAGCAGGTTATG
>JBBDIH010000237.1:0-2544 GCA_040880505.1 Minisyncoccota bacterium | reverse complement strand
TCGGTTTGTAGTTCTAGGTTTTCTACTTCAGATTTTCTTTTAACTAGATGAAACCAAGAATGAGCCTTGTCATTTCCTTCCTTTTTCAGAGGTTTTACTAAAGCATACAACCTTTCTACAGCATGAGTATCAACACCAAAGTGTGTTCTTTTGTCATATAGATTTTTCAACACAATACTAAAGTCTTTGTACCGCTTTTTTGAGATATCATAGTAAAGTTCTTTGTTTTGTTTGGAGGTCGGC
This sequence comes from Minisyncoccota bacterium, assembly GCA_040880505.1. Classification (GTDB taxonomy): domain Bacteria; phylum Patescibacteriota; class Minisyncoccia; order UBA6257; family GWB1-50-10; genus JBBDIH01. The sequence goes on along the minus strand of JBBDIH010000237.1, from coordinate 2,301 downwards.
GGAAACTCCTTACGTAAAATATCAATAATAAAGTTCTCTACAATCTTTCTTGCTAGCACAAATACACAGGTATAACATCCACTGTCATATGCTCTATTTATCTCTGCGATATGACCCTCAATAAAAGGGTCGCTTGTTTCAAAAGTTACAATCTTTTTAGGTTTTCTCTTATACTTAGAGATTGATACTTTAACCTTTTCTGGGTGTTTTTCTTCTTTAATTGGGGGAAGAGTTCTTCTTTCTTCTTCGCTAAGTAGATTTCTAATATATCCAACTCCTTTTTTTCGTGCATATAAAAAAGCCACAGAGTTTGGAGGAAGCCCGGGATACTCTTTGTATAACCGAGATATAGCAGATCTCACAGTTGATTCCGCAAGACCTGTCTTGTTTATGATTCTCTCAAGAATTTTAGGATTATACTTAGCCATTTTTCTTTCTTTGTTTCTTTCGGTGTGGTGTTAAAAGCGTTCTCACGCTCTGAGCAGATGTTCCTATGATAGGCGCGATATCTTTTGCATCAAGGTCAAATTCTCTATAAAAATCGACCATTGCGCTCGCGTTTTGGGTTTTCTTTCTAATATCAAATTCGCTGTCACCAAGAAGATGTTTGTGCTGTAGTGCTAGTAATGCTGTCAGTTTCATTGATATTTCTTCTAGTTTCATCAACATCTCTTTTGGGGTGTTGCTCTGATTATCCATTTTTAATTCTTTTAATTGCTAATCTTCCTGTTTGAGTTCAGGTACAGGTACCATATTTCGGATAGTTCTTCCGGTTACACCCATAGTCTTCCCAATAGCGTCTGGAGTCACACCTTTAACTATCAATTCTGCGATGAGTAATTTTTTGATGATTTCTAGTTCATTTAATATCTCTGGGTTATTGTTCATATTGTTTTTTATAGTGATTTTTTAATCCTTCTTCTTCCGCGCACGGCTCAGAGTTACACTCACAGTATTTGGGCTCGTATTGAGTAACTCTGCAATACGCCTTGGACTTATACCTACCTCTCCCATCTCTTCAATTAACGTCGTTTGTAACGTATCTCTTTTGAGGGAAATAGCGAGTAGGGCAGCTGTCTCTTTCTGCGCCTCAAGTATCTGTTTTAAGAATTTAATAGTTTGATCTTTCATGATCTCTAACTGGCGCGTTGAATCGCTTTATCAACCGCAGCTTTCGATTTACCGATTATAAGAGCAATCTCTTCGCGAGATAGCCCTGTTTTATCTAGAAGTACCTCGAGTTTCACACCTGTCTCCTCTGGAATGTAAACCTGTGAGAGAAGAATTAATACTGCTGTTAATCGATTTTTTATGTCTATAAGTATCTCTGAATCTTTCATGCCTTAACAATTAAGCGGACAATTACAGACATGTTAGCATATTTTACCCCTAAATGCAAGCTTTTTGACAATTAAATGTCTACCACTACTAAGATATGTTTATTTTCAGAGCTTATTAGAGTAAAATTTTACTGTCTAAACCACCTATGTGGCATGGCCAAAAAAATCCGAACCAACATAGAGAGCCTGTCATCAGGATCTTAATAGCAATTTTTCGTCATATCATTTAATCTTATCCGACTTACTAAGGTTATGTTTACTACACAAAATCTGAACATTTTTTGGATAAGTGCTTGACCCCCCTTTTGACCACGGAATTATATGGTCAAAATGTAGATCTTGATCTGAGCCACACTCTATACACTGCCCCTTATCTCTTTCCCATACAATTCTTTTTACAGCCGTCGGTATCCTCCGTGAAAATTCAAACTCCTCCTCTTCTTCTTTATTCAATGAAAAATCAGATCCGAGAGGTCGAAGGATGAATTTAAATACCTTTCGTTTTTCTAGTTCACTTTCTTTATATAGCGCGTCTATAAGTTCAAAAAATCCTTTATCTGACCATACATTATTTGTGACCTTCTCGTAGACACGAACACGCTCTGGTTTCTTTCTTCTAGTGGCTTTATAGTCCTCTGCGGCTTTGAAAAATTTACCATTATTACTTAGCTTCCCTGTAACAGTAAAAAGTGGCTGGTCTATAGATTTTGGGTCATCAATCTCTCTCCTACTTATATCCTCCCCTTCATAGACAAGAACATTTCCCTCTTCATCAAAACCATCATTGTATGGTGCATTTTCATGAACAGACATAAGAAATATAGAGTATTTCTTCTTCTTTGGACGAAAATTCATCCCCCGTTGGATATTAAATCCCTCTTTAGCACTCATTTCGTTATATGACAGTATATCTTTCATGTAATCCATACTACCAAATTAATTCAAACCTCGTACAGCATAC
>JBBDIH010000236.1:0-2553 GCA_040880505.1 Minisyncoccota bacterium | reverse complement strand
CTTTATCCAATAACTTTTGAGCAATGGATTTTCCTATTCCGCGTGAGGTGCCGGTGATTAGTAATTTCATAAATTTATCTATATCGTAATATTGATTATAATTTCATATCGTATACTCATGAGCCAAATAACTATTTATGCAACTCTAATTATCAGTGTTTTTGGTATTGCTTATCCAATACTTTTACAAGTAATATCTAAGTTAGATGACAAATATGATTCGATCCAAATTATTACGCTTTTTAATTCTGAGAAACCAAAAAAATGGTTTCATAGATTTTTAGTATTAGCTTTATTTTCTGTTTTTTTGTGGACACTTGAACTTGCTCCTTTCCCATCAATTATAGACGTAGCAAGTTCATATCCGTTAATTCAAGAATTTTTATATCATTCTTCTAAGCTTTTTGTAATAATTACAACTATAGCATTAGTTGTTTCTTTTTTCTTCTATGTTAAAAAGATACTTACTTATTATAACACTACTTCATTCATTAAGTACTTAGAATCTCAACATAAAAAACATTATCCAAACTTCATTTACTTCAATAGTCTTTCAGATGTTTTTATAAAGGCTATAAGAAATCAAAATGATAATCTAATAAATACAATTTATAGATTTTACTTTGATGCATTCAGAAAAGAGCGAGAAAATAAACTTCACGAATTGGTTGAATATCCCGATGACTATTACGAACTAATTTATAAATCAATTGAAGAGCTTGCCAATAAAGATAACAGAAGGAATGTTTATTTAGAGTATCGAACCGCTGGAAGTCTATGGTTATTAGGATATGAAGGGGCTCAAATATCAGGTAAAACATATCATAATATTTGGCAAAATCTTTTACTTTCTATCAGTTATGAGAAAGATGATTATATTTTATATCATTGGAAAAATGCTCATCAGTATTACAGTAATAATTTAAGCCACTACAAAGAAAATGTAGATCAAAAAGACAGACAAAAATTTTTAGATTTTCACCTTACTTTAGGAGCTTTACTTTTTTATTCAAATAGGTATGAGAGTATTAGAAGAATTTTCTCATTTACACTGAGTGAACCTCCTAAATATGTATTACTTCCAAGTACTATGGATGAAATATTCAGGTGGTTCATGAAGTTTCGCAATAGATTTGACTCTGAATATAAATGGATCTCACTTGAATTTAATTTTCCAGGGTTTGATGGTATTCAAGCAGATCAAAAAATTAAATATTGGATTTCAAAATATTTAAGTCTTCTATTTTTAAGACAATATACCATCATACCGTACTTAATAACTATGAAACCTTTAGCACTTCCTAAACTGCCTGAGAAGCAGTTAGAAAAACAAATTTGGCTTCAATCCTTAGATTTTTTTCACTCGCTAATCAATGAAATAATTAATGATAATGAAACTCTTCCAAAAGTTGAACTAGAGACGATTAAAAACAAAGTGAAAGCAGATGGAATAATTTCTCCTGATACATTTTTTAAACAATTGGAAAAGAAATTAAGAGAAGATTTTAATGAAACACTAATTGCGCAGGAAATAGATCCAAAAAAGAAGCTAAAGTTTTACAATGAATCAAAAACAATCATAGTTGAAACGATAGAAGAATTAAAAGAAATATTGAATGATTCAGATATACATCAAAATTTTCAGACATGGAGTATAGACTCTCAAAAAATGACTCTTGACAAAGATCCATTATCAATTGATCCAACTAGGGATAACGGAAATTTCGATACTTTTTTAGCAGATAATATTTCAGAGGATATTCGCCAAAATATTCTTTCGGGATTTACAAACAAAACAATTAAGTCATATTTACTTAAAAAAGATGATCTATTTAAAGCAATAGATAAATTATCTATAAACGAAAATTATCTAATTTTAAATGTGGGTATAAATATCGGTTACTTTAGAGATCAGATAAAAAAACTTAATGATGATAGTTATGATGGTATTAAGATTTTTAAATTGACAAGAGTTAGGCATCTTAAGCCTGCTTTATATATCATAAATAAAAGTGATCTTCCCTCACTTCATTATGGTTCAGTAGATCAAGAAATAATAGATAATCTTCAATTGGAAAAAATTCACAATAATATATTTGGTTCTATAATTGATTTACATAATGATGAAATTTCACAGGAAGTTAAGAACCAAGCTAAACAATACTTGCTTTCAAATAGTAACCCAGAACTAGAAAAAGCAGCACTTATTAATTTAATCCATAAATTGGAGATAAGATGGAAAGAAACTGCTAAAATAATTGAATTAGTAATGTACTCGGAGTATAGACAAGATGGTATCCCTGATAGCTTGAATGATGTGCAAAGTTTTTCTCAAGATTAAATCAAACAATAATAAATTAAAGATTCAGCTACGCCTACCTCCTCCAATCCAAACAGGCACATTCGAGCAAGCTTCCCCGTACATAATCTTTTTAGCTCTGTTCATTAACTTATTGGTAGCCAGCATATAAACAGAATCAGGGACGTGTACTTTTCCGCAGCCTTTCAGTAATACAAACTTGTCTTCGTATTGATCCCAATCGTAACCATCAA
>JBBDIH010000235.1:0-2555 GCA_040880505.1 Minisyncoccota bacterium | reverse complement strand
CTTAAATTCATCTCTGTATCGAGACTAAGCTCAGAAATCTGACAATCAATTTTTTCACTTTTCGCAAACTCAATAATTTCAATTTTTTCATTTTGTGGCATTTTGCAACCAAGAACAATCTTTTTTATTATATATTTATCATAGATTATCGTTTCTTTTGAAGCAAATGCTCTTACTATCCTAAATTCATCTTTGTAAACCTAGATATCAGCTATCCGCTCAAATGCTCTTTCAATTAAACTGTGATACTTTTCAGCTTGAGTAGGTCCAAAAACTTCCATTCCATAAATAAATTTCGATAAAGTCTTCCTCAGCCTGGCGAGTAAGTGCGTATTTCATTATCCTTTTTTAGCCCGCTTCTTGGCATCTTCCAATTTCTCGGACATTGATTTACCTGATAATCCGCTTTCCTCGCCTTTGATCAGCTCATTTCGTAGCCAAATTCGTTGTTCTTCTTGTTCTCTTTGTCTTCGGATCAAATCATTAATTAACTCACTCTTACTTGCATATTCGTTTCCCTGGATCTTTTCCTTCATCCAGCAGTCGTTCGGCTCGTTTACTGTTATCGTTTGTCTGGCCATTCTTGTGTAGTTATGGTGTAATAATACACCGGATAAACCATAAAAGCAAGCTTAAAAGTTCTATTTTTAGTGACCACCTCAGATACAGTATTTTTTAAATTGCTATTTACAAAGCCTTGTTTTTTGACTATCAGGTAGAGTAGGGTAGTGGCCTTTTCTTCCAGGATGGGGTAGAAGTCCTCTACGCCAAAACCTTTACTGGATTGTGATACGGCATTTTCAAAGCTTCCGTCTTTCTCTTTTCCAAAAACGCCTGATTCAAACTCGGACTTCATGGATGAGATTACATTTTGGTAATCATATAGTTCAGGATAATTAGCCTTTCTCTTACTTAATCCTTTTTTATCCAGGTTTTCATGGTCGTAATCATCGAGCTATTTCAGTCCTTTGGCAAAATGGTATTTCCAACTATACCAATTTAGGCACTGGACCTGGGGGAAGAAAAACTTCAACCTTAAACGGCAAAAGAAAAAAATCATAAAGGGTGATTTTGGGCCGGAATTTAACTGAGCAGGTTTAAAGAAAAGGCAGCAGGAAATTATCATCTCCAAGTTGCTGGATTGCAAATCGGATTGGCTGAACATGATTCAGATAACATCTCTCAGCGATGAATTTAAGGAGAGATTTCCGCAATTGCTGATGGGTAGGATGGGGGTCTTGGTAGGGTAAGGCCAATCAACCATCTTTGAAATCTTAGCCAGAATTTAATGTTTCTTGTCCAAAACTGATGTAATTTTACACCAAAAACCAGAATTATGGGACGGAAAAGCATCTCTTTGACCAAACCGAATGACGAGTGGCAACAAGAAAGGGTTGCCTGCAAGGAATATGTTAGCAAGAGTGAATAGGTAAATAACTTAATACCCCAAGAGTGAAAGCGAGTTACAGAAATTGAATGGTTATGATTGGAGCGGATAAAAGGAGTAAAAAGCAGATATTCATATAAATAGAAAGAAGAAATTTTGGCCCTTGGTAAAAAGAGGCTGAAATAAACACTGCATCTTTTTCCAAGCCCGGTTCCTTGGTTATTTATTAATGAATATTTTAGGAAAAACAATTTCAAACCCAATATAATAGATGCACCAATATTTAATTATCGAATTATTGCACGGGCAACTTTAAGTTTGAGTTCACTTTTCCCCTTAAAATATTCCCTGATTTTGGAACTACTTACGCCCAAATATTGAGAAAGTACTTTTTGATTTTGTTCATACATTCGAAGTTTTATGGCTTAGGAGAGCGTAGGATGCTGGATTTGGTGATGCTTTTTTTCTTAGTAGCATTATAAAGTTGGAGGTAGGATGTCCGCCCTATGAACAGTAAAATCCCAATCGTTTTAAATGATTTTTAATTTAAAGTGAGTACCGAAAGCTGGCATAGACTTTTACAGTTAGGAAAAAATCCATTTTGGTTGTTTTAAAAATGGTTTTATCTTTTACAAGCATTAACTCTATTTCTCACAATGAAAAATATAATTATTATTTCATTTACACTTTTGATTTCCACGGTATCGAAGGGTCAGGAAACAATCTATTTTACAAACTCTAATACATATCTAGAGTTTGGTGGAGCTGTTTTTATTTCTGCTAATTATGAAAGAATAAGTGAGATGGTTTTAACCTCAAAACTATTAATATTATGAATATGAATCATTTCGTTACAGGTGCTACCGGTTTTGTGGGGGCAGCGCTTGTACTTGAGTTACTCAAAAAGACAGACGATCACATTTTTTGTTTAGTAAGAGGAGCGGATATCAATGCCTGTGATAGCAGGTTAAAAGAATCGCTTTATCAATCCGCATCCCTATATGGTAAAAATATGTTTGAGTTAATTAATACCCGTTGTTTTGCCATCAGAGGAGACCTGCATCATATCCACCTATCTGAGTTGGTCAGAAATGGAACAATAAAGTTTGATTATATCTGGCATTGTGCAGCATCATTAAAATTTTCAAATAAGGATCGAGAAAACATT
>JBBDIH010000234.1:0-15964 GCA_040880505.1 Minisyncoccota bacterium | reverse complement strand
TTTATGATTTTGAACGGTGATGATTTTATAAAAAAATCTGATTTTCCAGAAAATATAGAAAATAATAAAAACTGGTTATTTGGCGTTCATAAAGTAGATCATTTATCTGATAATTTTCTTAATGTTGTTTTTAATAAAAATAAAATAGTAGAAAGACTTGAGAGACCCACAAAAGAATTCTCTGGTCCTTTTTATATATCCACTGGAGTTTGTGTTATAGATAAAAGAATATTTTCATATGAACCTTTTAAATTAAAAAATGGTGAATATGGAGCATTACACACAATAATACAAGCCTCTAAAGAAATACCCTTAGAAGTATTTGAAATGAAAGGTTGGTTACCTATGAATCATAAAGATCACCTACAAAAAATTGAAGAAAAGTTAAGTTAAAATACTTTTTGTCGGGACACTGAGAATCTTTCTCCTCCGTCCCTTCGGGACTCCTCCGAAATCGCAGACTTTCGCTTTATCCCACAACGTGGGCGCGAAAGTTCTGTTCGATTAACTTTTTGTCGGGACACTGAGAATCGAACTCAGGCTACATGCTCCCAAAGCAAGCGTACTACCACTATACTATGTCCCGTTTATTTTTTAATGTAATATAAATTACAGTTGAAATGTTATCACTAAAGTTATAAAATCTCAACGAGTTAGATAAATTATGATTCCGTAAGAAAATCTTGCGGAGGAGGCATTCTAAAGAAATAGAAAACAAGTTTTCGATTTCTTTTTCATTTGCCCCCGTAGTTCAACGGATAGAACATTGGGTTTCTAACCCAACGACGTAGGTTCGATTCCTACCGGGGGTACATATATTAATAAAAAATTTTAAATTATAATTTATAGTAATACTCTAATTTAGTTCTTATAATAAGAATCGAACCTATTTTTCCCCGTGTAGGAAAGTATTGAAAACCTAGGGTTTTCAAAGTTAGGGGGTCAGGGCAAAATGTGTGTTTATGTGAGTATTCCTACCGGGGGGTACATACATAATTTATATTTATGAAAAATAAAATAAAAATAATAGTTCTTTTTTTAACTTTCTTATTTTCTCTACTTTTATTTCTAGGAACTATAGGTGTCAGCTCCGGAATAAATACGACGTCGCTTTGGGATTACATTGTTGATGCCTCTGCAGAAACAAAAAGCCACATACTTAACTATTCAATAAAGAACGAAGACACCTTTTCCACTGTAATGGAAAAATTTGATTTTTCAGGTGAAGAGATAAATGAAATATTGTCTGAAGCAGAAGATGTTTATGATTTTTCTTCGATAAAAGCTGGAAATCTTTTTCAGTTTATATTCCAAGAAGATTTATTAACTGGATTTAAGTATGACCTAGATAGAGAAAACCAAATAGTTGTTGAAACAGCTACGGCAAACATAAATGTTTATGAAGATGAAATATTTTATGATCAAGAAATAAGAGAGATTAGTGGAGAGGTTAACACCTCTTTATTTTTAGACGGAATAGAGGCTGGCTTGTCTGAAAAAACAATATTGGAATTAGCAGAGATATTTGCTTGGGACGTTGATTTTTCAACCGACATAAGAGAAGGAGATGAGTTTAGTGTTGTTTATAGAGATCTTTACCGTGATGGAGTTTATGTAGGACCAGGAAGAATAATGGCTGGTAAATTTGTTAATCAAGATGAAGAACATTATGCATATTATTTTGAAAACGGAGAAGACCAAGGAAAATACTTTAACGAAGACGGAGAATCAGTTGTAAGACAGTTCCTTAAGTCACCATTAGACTTTGCTCGTATAACATCTGGTTTTTCTTATAACAGATTAGATCCAGTAACTAGAAGTAGTTATGGAGCTCATCGTGCTATTGATTACGGAGCACCTAGAGGAACATCAATAAGAGCAACAGGAGATGGAAGAGTTTCTTTCGCTGGATGGGGATCTTCAAATGGTTTAGGTATATATGTAAAAATTAGTCACGGAGGAGTATATGATACTATCTATGCTCATCTTTCAGATATAGCAAATAGTGTATCAACTGGCTCTAGCGTGTACCAGGGACAGATAATTGGTTATGTTGGTTCAACGGGTTATGCAACCGGTCCTCATCTTCACTATGAAATGCATAAATATGGAGGACACATAAATCCTTTAACAGAAGAATTTCCAGCAGGCGATCCTGTTCAAGAAGATTATATGGACGAGTTTAAGCAAATAGTTCAATTATATAAATCACAATTAGATTAAATATCTACTCCAGATTCTTTTTCAAACTGTTTTTGAATGAAGTATTCAGCCACAAAGAAAAGTATAATAGTGCTTCCTAAAATTAATCCTACTGTATCAAGTCTATCTTGAGCTCCAAAAAATCCTAAAGCCTGAACGAAAAACCAACTTAAAGGAACTATTATTCCCATCCATAAAATTATGGATAAAGAATTTATTTTTATAAATTTTTTAAAATCTATATTTGACCAACCACTAATCAAAGCAATCAAAGTTCCCATTCCTAAAGCATACTTTGATAAGAATATTGTTTTTGTTGTGTGGTTATGAAGATACTTTTCAATTTTTTTTCCAGAAGATATTTTTCTCTCAAAAAAGGATCCTACCTTTGTCTTTTTTGAGTAACTACCTATTTCATAAAGAAGTATATCTCCTAAGATGATACTTATTAAACCAATTGAAATGAACTCAAACCAATCTAGGTAGCCCATGTATGCTAAATAAACACAAACTAAAGTTGCTACTTCACCTCTAATCACAAAAAAAGCTGCTAATAATAAAGAACTAAAGAAGGGGAAATCACCTACTAGCCCTCCTAGTGAATTTAATAAATTTGCTGAAAATATTTCCATGAGTTTTATCTAACTTCTTGTATTGTACTATCTTAGAATATACAATATCAAAGTAAAATGGTGACCGTAGCTCAATGGTAGAGCTCTAGTTTGTGGAACTAGTGGTTGCCGGTTCAAATCCGGTCGGTCACCCATTAATTTAAAACACCCTGAAAAGGGTGTTTTAAATTAATGACATGAATTGTGCATGGATTTGAACGGGAAAGCGTCGGAAAACGGGAGTTTTCCGTGTTGGAAAATACTAAAAACCGAGGGTTTTTAGGAATGAACAAAGTGAGTGGGTTCTAAATCCGGTCGGTCACCCCAGTATAAATTAATCGAGTATATTTTTTAAAAAATAAATAATACTTTTTATGAGAAGCCTTCTAACCCCATAGGTTACAAGGTTAAGTTAGTGTATAATTGTAAAAAGGTCGGTTAATGTCGTAAAGATTAATTACTAATGAAAAAGTTATCAATATTTTTAGTATTGGCTTTGTTGTTTACCGCTGGAGTAGTATACGCTCAAGATTTATCTGATATTTCCGATTTACCTGATCCAGGCATTCTTCCGGGTCATCCTTTGTATTTCACTAAATCAATTGGAGAAACCCTTGGTGGAATATTTGTTATAGGTGATAAGGCTCAAATTAACAGAAGCCTAAGTTTGTCAGAGCGAAGACTAGCAGAAGCTAGAGCTCTAGCAGATGGAGATGACTCTGATCGTGCTCAAAGAGCAGTAGAAAGATATGAAAACGAGATTGGAGACATAGAAGAGAGAGTAAATAGAGTTAAAGCAGAAGGCCAAGAGATAGACGAAGGTTTTCAAGCAGCTATGGAGACTGTAGCTTCAGCTACCTTGAAACACCGATCTGTTTTAGCTGAGGTTTACGAAAAAGTGCCTGAACAAGCTAAGGCAGCTATTTCCAGAGCTATGGAAGCAGGTATGAATGGATATGAAAATGCTCTTTCCGTTATTCCTGAAGAAGCCAGAGCTCAAGTAGAAGAAAGATTAAACGAGGTTAGAAATCAAGTTAATCAAAGATTGAATCAATTTAGAGATCGAGGCATTTCTATTCCTCAGATTCCAGTTTTTGAAGGAGAAGACAGTGAAGAAAGTTCTTTTCCTGGATCTAACTTTGCCCCAAATACAGTTAACCCAACACCTGGCGAAGACGAGGAAGATTTTACACCTGGAGGACGTTCAGCCCCAGTTATTCCTGGTACTTAAGCACAGAGTTAATGTTTTGATTTAAAAAACCAGCTAGATCGGCTGGTTTTTTTGACTATTAGTAGTAAAAATTGTATAAATAAACAATGAGAGAAAACTTTTTTGCTAACAAAATAGACAGGTCTTTGGAGAAAAAAAGACACAAAGGAGAAACTTATCTTCGTAAATCAGAAGAGATTATTAAAGAAAAATCTCCAGCTGAAAGAATCAACGAAGAAGATTTTAAAGATGTTTATGGTGAAGAAGAAATAAAAGTAGACCTAGAAAAAATTTCTAGAATGGAAGAAAAGCATAAAGATAACCAAGAGAGTAATGAATTTGGAAAAAGATACGCTGATGTTTTAGAAACAGTAATCACTGATGCTGGAGAAAAAAATAATTGGTTTGGACCAGACATAAAAATAAACAGAGCCTCTAAGTTCGACGATTACTTTAACGGAACAGATTTAATTTTTGAACTAGGAAGTCCAGATAATTTATTAGCAGTTGACCTAACTTATTCAAAAGGATGGGGAGAAGTTTCACAAAAAATTAGAAACGTTAAAGAAACAATAGACTCAGAAAAATTAATAGACATAAAATACTTTCAATCAAAGACAGATAATAAAAAAGAAAACAAAAACAAAATACCTAAAGTTGTTGTAGCTCTTTCTTTTGAAGAACTAACCAAAATAGCCAGACTTTGGTCTGCAGAATCTGCACCAATTTCAGAAAAAGCAAAAGAAGCCCACAGAAAAATGTTAGATGAGTCATCTGTTCAGGTAGAAATATTACAACAAGTAATATCTCAATTAGAGGTTTTCATAAATTATTCAGAGCAAAACAATAAAGAAGAACTTGTTGAAAAATTTTCAAAAATTTTAGAAAAATTTAAAGAATTATCTCATTCTGAGAAAGCAGAAAAAATAAATAAAAAACTAATAGCCAAGGGTTTAATTTCAGAAAATGAAGATTATAAACTAGGTAGAACAAGAGAATTAGATAGTCATCTAGAAAGAGAATTTTTCTTAGGTAAAGCTGCTTAGGATAGACTTGATTATTTTTAATATTTAATGTATTGTATTTTTCCGTACATTAAAAACAAAAACGTAAAACAATAAAAAAGAAGGAGGTTTAATGCTATTTCTCGAAGTAGAGTATGAGAACGCAAAACTCTTTTTAGAAGAAAGAGACTCCAAAGAAATAACCATAACTGGTCTTGTTGTTTATTTTTTAGCAAAAGATACCCCAGGAAATCAAAGAAAAATTTCCGCAAAAGCTCTTCAAGTTTTTAATTATCTTGAATTTAAAGAAATTGAAAATATTGAGGACATTGGAAAAGTATTTTATTTTCTGGAAAAAATGAGTGACAACTTCATTTTGGATGGAGGAAAAGCTTTCTCAAGACAGTCAGTAGAAAGTATTTTGAAGAAAATGGTCAGCAAAATTAATTTTGAAAATTTTGCAATCGCCGTTTTAATGATTCTTCAAGTTATTTTCAAATCAGTGAATTTGAAGAATTATGCTCAGCTTTATCTCTCAGAAAGTGATTTCTATGAGATAAAAGAATTTTTAATTTAAACCTACTACCTTCAAAGCGCCTTTATTAAGGCGCTTTTTTATTTTTAATTTAAAATATATGTTGTATAATAAATTTAAAGGTTTTAATAAAAATTAAATAAAATTATGTTTAAAAAGCCACCATTTATAAAAGTGTTATTTTCAGTCGCCTTTGCCTCTTTATTAGTAGTTCCATTTATGGTTGGAGCTCAAAATGCTAATAGTCCTGCAATAGACAGCGCGCCAGTAGAAAGAAACGTAAATGCTCCAGAAAGAGTTCAGGTTCAAGAAAGAAATGAAACCCGAACACCAATAAATGGCGTTTCTTGTACTATGCAATACGATCCAGTTTGTGGTGTTGATGGAAGAACATATGGTAATGCCTGTGTTGCAACCCAGCAAAATGGAGTAGACATAGCTTATGAAGGTGAGTGTAGAAACACAGACGAAGGACCAACTGAGAGACAAGAACCTAACACAGAAAGACCAGAACAAAGAGAAAGGGGTAGCTATGAAACTCCAGCTCCAATAAAAGAATTAGGACAAACATTAAAAAATGTTTTCCAAAGATTTAATCCTTCAAATGCTGTAAGAGAAACAAACATTAGAGAGCTTTCTCCAGAAGAAAGAAGAGAATTTATCCAAGAACAAAAAGAAGTGTTTCTTCAGAAAGCAGAAGAAGCAAGAACTTCTTTCCAAGAAAAACTATCATCTATTCAAGATGAAAGAATTAAAACAATAGCAGAAAGAGTTAACAATAATTTATTAAATGCAAAAGAAAGATCACTGAATGGTTTATTAAATAACTTAGATGCTTTTGAAAATGTTCTATCTAATTTAATAGATAGAGCAGACAGAGCAGAAGAAAATGGAATTGATACTTCAGAAGTAAGAGAAGCCATTGATTCAGCACAATCAATAATAGCTGACGCAAGATCTGAAATTTCATCACAATTAGATGAAACACAAGAAGTAGTTTTTGACAACGAAGCTGGACTGAGTGCGGCAATGAAAATTGTTAGAGACACTCTTTATCAAGATTTAAGCAATGCAAGAGCTTTGGTTCAAGAAGCTCGTGATGAAATAAGGTCGGTTGCTAATACATTATCCCAACTATCTGATAATAATTCTGATTCAGAAGAGAATTTAGAAAATGAAGACGAAACATCAGAAGAAGTTGAGGAAGATAATTAAAAACAAAAATGAATAAAACAATTTGGATAGTTATCCTTATCGTTCTAGTTGTTTTAGCTGCATGGCTTTTAATGAGTAACACAGACATGCCAGTTGAAGATACAAACACAGAAGATACTGAAATCACGGAAAATTCAACTTCCACAGATGAAGGTATTGAAGATCAACTAGAAGGACTTGAAGTTGAAGACTTTGAAGTTGAATTTGAAGGAATCGATGAAGATATCGAAAACCTAGAACAATAAACTTTAATTTAGAAATTTTTAAAACACGTCCCATTGGGACGTGTTTTTATTATTCAACTATGTGTTAAAATTAAAAAATGAAGACAAAATTTTTTACAGGAAAAGGAGATAAAGGAGAAAGTGATTTAGGTGGAGGTAAAAAGGTTTCAAAAAGTTCTTGTAACGCAGAATTTTTAGGTTGCCTTGATGAACTAAATTCTTGGCTTGGAGTTTGTAAGACCTCAACTGATGATGAGTCAGTAAAAAAACATTTAAAAAATATTCAGGAATCTATTTTTTTAATACAAGCAGAAACTGCCTCAATTATGGCTGGGACAAAACCGTCAAAAATAATAAAAGAAGAAAAAACAAAAGATTTAGAAAATATAATACTAGAGTTTGATAAAGATATTCCTCAAATTAAAAACTTTATAATTCCAGGTGGATGCAAAGAAAGTGCAAACTTAGATTTTGCTAGAACTCTAGCCAGAAAAACAGAAAGACAGTCAGTTAAATTATCAAAAGAAACAGAAGTTTCTCCAAGTGTCCTATCCTATTTAAACAGGCTATCAAGCGTTTTATTTGTTTTATCTAGATACGAAAATCATAACAGGGGTTTCCAAGAAGAAAATCCCACCTATAATTAAAGTAATATGTTATCAATTGAAGAAATGTTAATAAGAGTTGTTGTCGCCATTCTTTTGGGGGCAGTTGTTGGATTTGAAAGAGAGTTAGTTGGAAAAGAAGCAGGCATCAGAACTGATATTTTAGTATCCGCCGGAGCCGCGCTTTTTACCATTGCCGGAATAATGGTTCATTATGTTATTGGATTACCAGCAGACGGTTCTAATTTTCTAAATGAAGTTATGGGTTCTGCTCGTGGTATAGCAATAATAGCAGGAATTGTAACTGGTATAGGTTTCTTAGGGGCAGGATTAATTATTAAAAATGATGATAGGGTAATGGGAGTAACAACAGCAGCTTCTGTTTGGTTTGTTGCTGCCGCAGGAATGCTTGCTGGTTTAGGTCTTACAGAATTAGCGGTCTTCTCTACTTTGGGAATTTCTCTTCTTCTTTATCTTTTAAGAAAAATAGATCTTTTCGATATTATTAATAAAGAAGAAAGAATAGAAAAGTTTAACAGTAAAGATAAACTAGACTAAAAAGTTATCCCCAGAAATTTATGCCCTCGGGAGGCATAAATTTCTGGGGATAACTTTTAAATAATATATTTATTATGAAAAAACTTTATTTTGATTATGCTTCATCTACTCCGGTAAATGAGGAAGTTAAAAATACATTTTTACCATACTTTAGTGAGAAATTTGGTAATGGAGGATCACCTCATAGTTTTGGGCAAGAAGCTATAAAAGCCATCGATATATCTAGAGAATCAATCGCTAAAGCAATTAACGCTGAATTTAGAGAGGTTATTTTTACCACTTCAGCAACAGAAGCAAACAACCTGTGTTTAAGAGGAGTAGTTAAAGCTTCTAAAATAGAAAAACCAAAAATAATAATCTCTGCTATAGAGCATAGCTCTATTTTGCATACTACAGAGGACATGCAAAAAGAAAACTTAATAAATTTAGAGATAATTCCAGTCAGTAAAGAAGGAATAATAGACACAGAAAAACTTCAAGAATCTTTAGATAAAAATACAGTTCTTGTTTCTGTTATGTATGTAAATAATGAGCTGGGCTCAATTCAGCCATTAAAAGAAATTCAAAAAATAATAGAAAGTTTTAATGAAGAAAATGAATCAAAAATTTTATTTCATTCAGATGCAGTTCAGGGCCTTCAGTTTCTAAATTGTGATGTAAAAGATTTAGAATTAGATTTTGCAACTTTTTCTTCTCATAAAATTTATGGACCAAAAGGATCAGCCTGTCTTTATATAAAAGATGAAATCAAAGACCAAATAAAACAAATAACAACAGGAGGAACTCAAGAGTTTGGTTTTAAAGCCGGAACAGTAAATGTGCCGGCGGTTGTAGGTTTTGGAAAAGCCACAGAGCTAATAAAACAGAACCAACAAGAAAAATCTCAAAGAGTAAAAGAATTAAAAGAAAAAATACTGAAAGGAATAAAAGAAATATATCCAGAAGCTAAAAAAAACGGCACAGGAGAAAGCGCGCCCCACATACTAAACATTTACTTTCCAAATAAAAGCGCTCAGGAATTTTTAATAAAATTAGATATGAAGGGAGTAGCTGTTTCAACTGGATCAGCCTGTGCTTCTAGAGCGGTAAAGCCTTCTCATGTTTTAGGTGCGTTAGGATTTTCTAATGAAAGAGTAAATTCAAGTATTAGATTTAGTTTAGGAGAACCAACAACAGAAGAAGAAGTAAAAAAACTCTTGGATATAATAAAAGAAATAATATAATTATAAAAAACCATGAAAAGAGAAAAAAAGATAAAAATTTATATAGCCGTAATATTCGCTATAGCTATAGCCATTGTATTTCTATCGCCTTCTTTTATGGAAAATATAGAAAACACAGACATTAAAGAAGCACCACTTTATCAACCAGTAATAGACTATGAAAATGCAGTTATAGAAGCAGTAGAAGCAGCAAATCAATCAGTTGTATCAATAGCAATAACAAAAGATATTCCAATTTTAGAGAACTGTTCTAACCCATTTGGTAATTTACCACCAGAATTTGAATTTTTCTTTGGTGATAGATTTGAACAGTATACAGAATGTGAAGAAGGAACAAGATCAACAGAAATAGGAGGAGGCTCTGGTTTTATTGTCTCAAGTGATGGCCTGATTGCTACTAATAAACATGTAGTTTCAGACGAAGAAGCAGAGTATACAGTTTTTACTAATTCTGGAAATCAATATGAAGCACAAGTGATAGCCAGGGATCCAATAGAAGATATAGCTTTTATAAAAATAGAAACAGACGAAGACTTGCAACCCGCTAAACTAGGAGATTCAAACTCAATTAAACTGGGACAAACAGCTATAGCCATAGGAAACGCCTTAGGAGAATTTAGAAACACTGTTTCAGTTGGTGTAATCTCTGGCCTCTCTAGAGATATAACAGCATCAGATACATTTGGTTCATTTGTCGAGCAAATAAGAGATGTTATCCAAACAGATGCTGCTATTAACCAAGGAAACTCTGGCGGACCACTAATAAACTTAAAAGGAGAGGTAGTAGGAGTAAATACAGCAGTGGCACAAAACGCTCAAAACATAGGATTTGCTATACCAATCAACCAGGTAAAAAGAGGATTAACTCAAATTCAAGAAACAGGAGAGATTCAAGTTCCTTTTCTAGGTGTCAGATACATTAACTTAACACCAGAGTTTGCAGAACAAAATGATATAGAAACAGAATGGGGAGCTTTAGTTAGGGGTGGTCAAGATGGACCAGCAGTTGTACCAAACTCACCAGCTGATAAGGCGGGCATTCAAGCAGAAGATATAATAATAGAAATTAATAACCAAGAAATTAACAGAGAAAATTCTTTAGCAGATATAATTGTTCAGCAAGAATTAAATAAATCAATAACCCTAAAAGTTATAAGAAGAGGAGAAGAGATAGAATTACAAACTACTTTAGAAGGAAGATCTGATTTTTAATCATAAATTAGCAGACGGGACCATAGGTTGCTAATCTTAAATTCCTGTGTTATCTTATCAGCAAAAGATAGCGTATCAAAGATTAATAATTTAAAATAAAAACATATGTCAAACTTCAATCGTTTCACGGTTAAAGCACAAGAAGCTTTAGAAAAAGCTCAAGAGCTAGTACAAAGAAACAATCATGGAGAACTAAAGGCAGTTCATCTACTTAAATCATTAATCAGTGATGAACAAACATTAGTTAGACCTCTGCTTCTAAAATCAGAAGCTGACTTAATGAGTCTTGAAAAAGATTTAGAAGAACATATTCAAAAAATCCCTAAAGTTTTTACTATGGGAGCTGTTGGACAGCTGTATCTTTCTCAAGAATTAATGAGAATATTAAACAAAGCTGCTCAAATTTCAGCAAAAAGAAAAGATGAGTTTGTTTCTTGCGAACATATACTACTATCTTTAGTGGTAGAACCCTCATCAGCAAAAGATATTCTTAAAAAAGCAGGAGCCAAAAAAGAAAACCTACTAAAAGCCCTTTCAAACCTAAGAGGCTCATCTAGAGTGACAGACAGCTCACCCGACTCAAAGTACAGAGTATTAGAAAAATACACTATAAACATCACTGACCAGGCAAAAGAAGGTAAACTAGACCCAGTAATAGGCAGAGAAAAAGAAACTCGTCGCCTAATGCAGATACTTTCAAGAAGAACCAAAAACAACCCCGCTCTTATAGGTGAGCCAGGTGTTGGTAAAACAGCAATAGTAGAAGGACTTGCTCAAAGAATAGTTTCTGGAGAAGTACCAGAATCCCTAAAAAACAAAGATGTAGTTAGTCTTGATATTGGATCACTTATAGCTGGAACAAAATTCAGAGGAGAATTCGAAGACAGACTTCGTTCACTCTTAAAAGAAGTTAAAAAAGCATCTGGTAATATTATTCTTTTCATAGACGAAATCCACATGATTGTTGGAGCTGGTTCTGCCGAAGGTGCAGTAGATGCTAGCAACTTATTAAAACCAGCATTAGCTAGAGGAGATCTTCACGCAATTGGAGCAACAACAATAAAGGAATACCAGCGTCACATCGAAAAAGACGCCGCACTAGAAAGAAGATTCCAGCCAATAATAGTAGAAGAACCTTCAGTAGAAGATAGCATCGCTATTCTAAGAGGTTTAAGAGAAAAATATGAAATGCATCATGGTCTAAAAATATCAGACGACGCTATTGTTAGTGCTGTAAATCTTTCAACTAGATATATAACCGATAGATTTCTACCAGACAAAGCAGTTGACTTAATTGATGAAGCTGCAGCCGCAAGACGTCTAGAAACGGACAGTATCCCAACTCAACTTGATGAAGTAAGACGTGATATAACTCGTTTAGAAATTGAAAAACAGGCCTTACAAAAAGACTTAAAAACAAAAAAAGAAAGTAAAGATTCAAAAAAAGGCAAAAGACTAAAAGAAGTAGAAAAAGAACTAAAAGAACTAAAAAAAGAAAACGATAAACTTTCAGCAAAATGGCACAATGAAAAAATAGTGGTAGAAGATCTTCATGACCAAAGAAAAGAAGTAGATGACCTAAAATGGAAAGCAGAAGTAGCAGAAAGAGAAGGTGACTTTGAAACAGTTGCTCAAATAAAATATGAAAAACTTCCAGAAGCAGAAAAAGAATTCAAAAAACTAGAAAAAAAAATAAATAGAAACAAAAAGAAGAACAATAAAAAATTCATCAAAGAATACGTTGATGAAGAAGATATTGCTGGTGTAGTTTCTAGTTGGACCGGTATTCCAGTTAGTAGAATGCTTGAATCAGAAATGAAAAAACTATCCAGACTAGAAAAAGAATTAGGCAAAAGAGTTATCGGCCAAGAAAAAGCCATGGATTCAGTTGCCAGAGCCCTAAGACGTTCAAGGGTTGGTCTAGCAGACGAAGATAGACCAACAGGATCATTTATGTTCCTTGGACCAACAGGCGTTGGTAAGACAGAACTTGCCAGAGCCCTTTCAGACTTTATGTTTAATGACGAAAAAGCTCTTATCAGACTAGATATGTCTGAATACATGGAGCGTCATGCTGTTTCTCGTTTAATTGGTTCACCTCCAGGATATGTTGGTCACGATGATGGAGGACAACTAACCGAAGTTGTAAGACATAGACCATACAGTTTAATTCTCTTTGACGAGATAGAAAAAGCTCACCCAGAAGTATTCAATATTCTTCTACAAATCTTAGACGATGGACGTCTAACAGATGGAAAAGGTAAAACAGTAAACTTTAGAAACTGTATTATCATTATGACTTCAAATGTGGGAAGTAAATACTTCAAGAGCGTTTCTAATATGGGATTTAATTCTAAAGGTGATTCAGTTGAAGACTCACAAGAAGAATTCAACGAGAACATCATGGAATCTCTTAAAGAAACCTTTAAACCAGAATTCCTAAACAGACTTGATGAGATAATCACATTCAACGCATTAAACCAAAAGAATATTGAAAAAATAGTTGATATCCAATTGAAACAAGTAAAAGAAAGATTGAAACAAAAAGACATTACCATTAAAGTAAACAAGAAAGTAAGAGAACACTTAATCAAAAATGGTTTTGACCCAGACTATGGAGCAAGACCAATAAAAAGATTAATCCAAAAGATAATTATAGACTCATTAGCTGATAAAATAGTAAAAGGAAAAATAAAAGATGGTGAAAAAGTTAACATATCTCTTAACAAATCAGACAAAGTGGAGCTTAGCGTATAAACCGCTAGTCTTTGCTTTTGTTTTTTCGCTAATCTTTATAAGTTGGCAAGGCGGAAAAAGTTTTTGGCTTTCCGCCTTGCTTTTTTTGTTTGGTTTAATTTTTTATTTTAATGAGCATAAAGAAAGAAAAGATCTTCGCTGGTCTTATCTTTTTTTGTTTTTATTATCTCCTTTAATGCTTTGGACATTACATTTGTCTTTAGTTCCGCCTACCACTAAATTAATTTTAGGCATTCTATCTATATTAGCTCTATCTATTCTTTATGGTGTTATAACTGGATTGATTAGATTCTCTTTTAAAGACAGAGAATCAATATACAACATATTAAATACTTCTATATTAGCTTTAGTATTTTTAACGTCCTTCGCTTTTTATGAGTTTAGCTACTATCTATTAATCCCATTCTTTTTATCTTTTTTTATATTTAAAGAATTCTTCAATTTTCATAATTTATTCTCTCGACAAGATTTATTCCCTCGGCGAGACATAAATCTTCGATTTAGGCCTCCCGAGGGCATAAATCACATTCTTCTTTTATCAATTCTCTCCACTCTCTCCTTTCTCTCCACTCAAATTGTTTGGGTAGTCTCAATTTTGCCATTTGGCATAATAAACTCTGCAGTATTTTCTGTGGTCTTTTTTACTCTTTTAAGAGATATAGTATTAGCTCATTTCAAAGGAACTATAAACAAAAACTTCCTACTCCAGCAGTTTAGTTTTCTGGTGGTATTAACTTTAATAATATTCGCCACAACCAACTGGACTCTTTGATATTTTTCTAGAGAAAATAAGTTTAGTTCCTCTTTTTCTTGTACCTTGAGTAAAGGTGTAACATTATGTAACATTATTCATAGGTAGTAACATTGTTACAACTTGTTACGTTTAACCTAATGAAACCTGTCGAAAAGTTATCCACAGGTTGAAAGTTTGAAAAAAGTGTATAATAAATAACGTAAAGGTTTAGGGTGAGGCTAAACCAAAAAGAATGCGCGAAACACAGTATAAACTTCAAGTAGAACGGAAGTTTATCAGTTTCGCTACGTATTCTTTATTATAGCCCGCTCTAAATTTAGAAGCGGGTTTTATTTATACATTAATTTATCACAGAACCCTTTATATTAAGAAACATCAGCGAGAAATTTCATGACCCTCACCCGATTGAAATATCTCAAAGATAAATATTGATATATAGGAGCCGAAACCGTCCGAAAGGACAAACAAAATTAAAAGGTCGTAATAGTCACAATTGACTAATTACATTAAAAAATTATTAGGTCGAAACCTAATTACAAGTCGAAAAATTAATAAAACAAACAATGAGTAAAATAAAACAAATTGGTATAGTAGCTTTAACATTCGTTACTGTTATTGGCATGTCAGGTGCAGTTGCTCCTGCTAATGCGCAAACAACAGCTGAGCTACAAGCACAAATTGCTGCACTGTTATCTCAAATTCAAGATCTACAGGCACAATTAAGTGGAAGTTCATCTAGCAGTTCAACAGCTGCTTATGACTTCACAAGAAACCTAACAATAGGTTCTCAAGGTGCAGACGTAACAGCTCTGCAAACTTACTTAATCAGCGAAGGACATTCTATCCCAGCTGGTGCAACAGGATACTTCGGTGAACAAACTAGAGGTGCTCTTGCTGCATGGCAAGCTGCAAACGGCGTAAGCCCAGCAGCTGGATACTTTGGCCCTATTTCAATGGCTAAGTACGATGGCATGGTAGTTTCAATCCCTAGTACAGGTGGTGATGACTCAGATGATTCATCTGATGATTCTTCAACTGGACTACAAGGTGGTGAAGGTTACTTAGACTCTGAAGACTTCAGTCTTTCTAGCTACGACATTGATCTTGGAGACACAGAAATTGTTTACGAGACAGAATTCGAAGCTAAAGATTCAGACGTAGAAATCAACAGAGTTGATTTCAACTTTGATGAACGTCCATGGCTTTACTTCGATGAAGTTCGTCTTTTAGTTGACGGATCTGAAGTGGCTTCACTTTCTGATTCTTCAAATAACTTTTCTGAGTTAAGTGATATAAGTGAATTAACTGATGGAAACTGGAGAGCACGTTTCTCTGGTCTTAGTGAAGTTGTTGCAGAAGACGATACAGTTGAGATTTCTTTGGAAGTAGTTGTAAAAGACGTACTTCAAGGAACTCGTGATAAGGATACAGTAGAAATTTATATGGCTGAAAACGCAATTCGTTTCGTTGATGGTGCTGATATAAATGACTACGCTCCTACAGTTGATACATTTACTACAACTGATGTTACATTTAATGACACATTCGAAGATGGTGATATTGATGTAACTATCGGCAACAACTCTCCAGAAGATGAAACAATTCTTCTTGATGAAGACTCAAACACAAACGGTGTTGAGGTTCTAGAGTTCGATGTTGAAGCTGAAGAGTCTGATGTAGAGGTAGATGATGTTTACGCTACATTTAGCATTAACGATGATTTCACAACTACAACTCTTGGCGAGTTAATTGACCGCGCAAGATTGTACGCTGATGGATCACTTGTTGATACTCAAAGCGTAGCAACAACATCTACAACATCAGTTGACGTTGTATTCGATGATCTTGATTACG
>JBBDIH010000233.1:0-2582 GCA_040880505.1 Minisyncoccota bacterium | reverse complement strand
CCATGACTCATTGACCAGCGTCTCCGTACTTCGGGATGATTTGCATTCACTGCCAAACAACCTCCCAAATAATCATGATAGTTATACATCTCGGAGAAGATTGCAGGTATTTTTAAGTAGAAAATCCGAAGGCCTACGTCCTGTTCCAAAATATCCCGTAACATTGGAATCGGCCCATCCCCTAAACCCAATCGGTTTCTCTCCCTGATAGCGATAATCTCTGCATTTTGTTCAATATTAGAGCCCGACTTTTTGTATTCAACCGGATAATTTTGCCACGGCTTTCCGTAAATGAGTTCTTCCAGTTCCAAATAGTCACGGCAAAGTTGTTCAAATTCATCAATGATGGAATTAATTTCGTCATTCTCTTTTTCAGAACGCTTGTAAGCTGCCCTGAACTGTACCTGGAATGATTCAATGGGTTTTTTTACCCTTAAAAACTCGTGAACGCTTTTATTAAAGGCCGCAGATAACTTTATCAATTCATCCGGACGAATTCTGCGTTCTCCTTTTTCGATAGCCGTAACCGTCGTTCTGGCTACATCCAGAAGTTTGGAGACCTCCTCCTGGGTCATACCCGACTTGTTTCTGGCATGCTTTAATTCCTCGCCTAATACAACAGGGTCCAATTCTTCCAGTATATTTTTCATCGCTAAGGTTCCTCAGGCGGTTAAAAGTTCGGGATAACTGTTCAAAATAACTTTATGAACTGATTACCATTCATTAACCTAATGACATCATCTCCATTATCCTTCAAAAATTCTTTCATACAAACATTCATCACTTCGGGAAACTTGTTATGGCAGGAATCCGATCGATAAGCTTCAGCCAGCTTATAATAGTATTTGCTGATTTTGGTGTGTATGTAATCTTTATCAGATATTATTCTGACATGTCATGTATTAACTCTAATAAAATAGTTTATATATTTATATAAGTCAATTTATCTAAATATTTTTCTGACATTGTCAGTATTTGAAATGTTTTTTACTTCATCACTTGACTCAAATATCTCACTCCGGCAGGCTTACTTCCACTCTACCTGTACCCTGTTTCTGTCAGAACTGTATTATATACCTTTTTGGACAGCCTCGCTTTGGGGGTGAGGGCGAAAGGATGAATGACCTGAAACCGTGACTCTTTTCGCGCTAAACGAGTACTCGTTCTGTGAACCACTCTGGTAGTATTTAAAATGTAGATAGGAAGATCAGATAGCTCTCTCGTAAATTCTTAATAAAAAATGAATTATCCGTTAGATTAGCATACACATTACTGTAGTTCTCTTGTCTGAACTGACTTCAATTTCCTCAATTTACTTCAATTATCTTAGCACTTATTTTGCAATTTTCCATACTTAAAACTTGAATAGTGCTATTAAATTGCAAATATTGAATGCAAACATTCATTACTTCTCATATTATGAAAGCTCAACCGATCAATCGTACAATCTATCAAAACAGCTCTTTTCGTCTCAAGGAGTACGATTTTAAAAACTTTCTGAAAGTTTGGCATTACCATCCGGAAGTTGAGTTGATCGTTATTCTTGAGAGTACGGGTACCAGATTTATCGGTGATAGCATTGAAAAATTTGTACCCGGAGACGTTGTGCTGATTGGAAAAAATTTACCTCATCTATGGTTGAATGATGAGATCTATTTTGACAACAATTCAACATTAAGGTCACGGTGTTACGGTTTTCATTTTCATGAACATTTTTTGGAGAATCTTTCGAATATTCCAGAAATGAAATTTGTAAGAGACCTTTTTGAAAGAGCAAACCGAGGTATAAAATTCAAAATCGAAAATATTAAATCTTTCATCGAAACTGTCGAAAATATTTGTAAAGCCGGCGACAGTTTGAAGTTTATTAGGGTCCTTAACATGCTACTAAATCTCTCAACTGAAAAGGAGTTTGACTATTTGGCAAATCCCGGGTTTGTAACTTCGTTTGAGAGAAAAAAAGATGACAAGATTTTCAGAGTATATGAATACATAAGAAATAACTTTACCGATCACATCTCCTTAGAAACAGCTGCTGAATTAGCCAATATGGAATCTTCTTCTTTTAGCCGATATTTTAAACGCGTTCACAAAAAAACACTGACCCGCTATGTCAATGATATACGTATCGGTTACGCCTGTAAATTATTAATTGATCAAACGTTTAATGTGTCGGAGGTTTGTTACAGATCGGGCTACAATAATGTATCGCACTTCAATCGAAAATTTAAAGAGTTCAAAGGAATTACTCCGTCTGAGTATATTGAACTCTATTCTAACATCGATTAAATATTTGTCAATCTGAGCCACAAAATTTGACCAAAATCGGAAAAAACCATTTCAGAGATGACAGAAAACCGTATGTATTGTCATTCTGAACTCGATTCTCCAAAGGAGTCCTTGGGACAGAATCCCCAAGCGTTATCAAGTTCAGAGATGCTGAATCAAAGCCTGTCCCGATTTTCGGGGTTCAGCATGACGTGCGTATCATCTGTTACTGGTAGAATAAACCGTTTACATATCTAAGCTTGCACCGCCCTTTTCACTTGATAAGTAAGCTGCCTCTACAACTTTCATCGTCT
>JBBDIH010000232.1:0-2595 GCA_040880505.1 Minisyncoccota bacterium | reverse complement strand
TTTCTTCTTTTTTGACCATAGGACTCTATTCCATATTTGTTAATGTTATTGAGCTATTTATATAATACAACTTATCTAAAGGTAAGGCAAAAACTAAACACGCCAGGACCTGGCGTGTTTAAATATTTTGTGGAGACTAAGGGACGACTTCAGAACCAAAGAATGGATGGAATATTTTCAATATCCAGGCACTGAACTTAATAGAATGGAGCAACTTTTATCACCATAAGAAGTGGGCTGTTTGAGCTTAATAGATAACTGAGTTATGATTTTTTCATGGAACAATATCGTCCCAGTCACGGCAAATTCAGGGCTTTTTTTGGTCAAGGCGTATCGTTTGACCAAGTTGCCAATAATGTCAAAAATAAAATTGAATCTGAACTATCATCAGAAACTGAAGACTATATACTAAATGTTGATAGAGGTGAATATATAAAGACGTTGAAAGAAAAACACTCGTTTGATGATTTCGTCCTTCATTTCAATGATATTACTGCCGATAATAACGAGATGATGATACCTGGAAAAATATTTCCTCGAGGTCGTTTTATGGTTGAAGAAAGTCGTAGTTACCCCAAGACTTTGTGGTCTTACTTCATTCCTGTAAGTGGTGAAACCGAGTTGCTTAAGATAAGGCCGTCGACATGGGCTTCATACCAACCTTATATTTATTTAGAAGGTGAGAACTTATGTTTTGATGTCATACAATTTTATGATGAGTTGGACAGTGTGAAAAAAGAACAGCAAGAAACTGTTTCTTACCTAGAAAAGGCTTATGAAAGAATGAGACATGATATAGACGCTCTAAATAAAGAACTCGATAGTTTTATTCCCGATATCTTTGATAAGCGCAAAGAAAGGTTGCTCCAAACAAAAAAAGAAGCTCTGAATATTGGTATACCCCTGCGTAAAAAAGAAGGCGGTATCAAGAGTTACAGTATCGATAATCCGTTGAAGAGAAAAATTGTAAGGGAAAAACCTCAAGTTGAAACCGATGTTCCTGACCCCACTCTTAGCAGCCAAGCCTTTGATGCAATTTTAGAAATAGTTTCAAGCGTTGGTAAGGGTTTTGAAAAATACCCAAGCACATACAAGAACAAAGACGAGGAAGAATTGCGTGACCATATTGTTGTCGTCCTCCAAACACACACCAATGATTCAGTGTCTGCGGAGACATTTAATAAGAAAGGCAAAACTGATATTTGCATTAAACACTCAGGAGAAAATGTGTTCATTGCTGAGTGCAAGTTTTGGAGTGGTCCGAAATCGCTGCAATCCACCATAGACCAAATAGAGGATTATCTAACCGTTAGAGATTCAAAGGCAGCAATCATCTTTTTCAGTAGAAATAAAGATTTTACCAATGTTATCAAAACTATAGATGCTCACATAGACGACAGCGACTTTTTCATTAAAAAAATCAGAGAAATTGAGACTGGATGGTCAAGATATGAATTCCTATTAAAAGGAGACGAAGAAGGAGAACTGGTGCTTGATATTTTAGTTTTTGATTTATCATTTTAAGTAGGCGTTTCTGCGCCCAATGCAACATTGCTAACCCTAGTCGACAGACAGATACGAACAATTAGACAAGCAGTATGAGACGGAGCAGGAGCGCATAATCAGCACGACACAGCGCCACAAAGAAGCGAACATGAACTATTTTGAACTCGGGTCCAAAATGCTGGAAATTGGGAGGATAAGGTCAAAAATATAGTTAAAGAAAAACAAAGAGAACCTTCAAGGAAGAGTTAACTTCTATTTTATTTCTCTATTACCCTGCTCTTTGTCTATGTCTTCTTTTTTAAGATTAAGTTCAGTAAATATTAAGTTACGTAAGTGTATTCCTCCAACGTACAGTAAAGTATCTACGTCAGTGCCTACTCTATAAGCGCCTTCTTTTAAGTCCGCAACAACCTCAGGACAATGATTGTCCATTTCAAGCACTACTGACATGATAATTCTTTCTGCATCGTAAGCGTTATCAAAATCTCTTTTCTTAACCTCCTGTAGTAATATGTCTTTCTTTTTATTTATAATATCTAACATCCCGCTTTTATTTAGAATATCATTTCCTCTGTCATTGAGTTCCCTAGGAGAGTTGGCTGGAGCTACCCTATCTGCCCATAAGTCAGACACTCTACTTTCTACTATTGAGAATCTCTCTCTTACTTCTTCTAAGTCTGGTTTTATTTTCTTTATTGATTCCCCTATGCTTTCCACTTTTTCTTCGAATTTTCCCCACCCTTTCCCAATCGCTACTAGAACAACTATAATACCTATAACACTTTCTATTAGACCAATTTGAATCACTTGTACACTTTCCATGTTTTAATTGTTCCACATTAAGGTCCTAAAATAAAGCATTCTATTTATCCACAGCATTTGTGAAGAAACTGTAAAGTCTAATTTCCTACAATGTTCCCCACTAGATTTTTATGATTATTAATCTTTGATATAATATAAATATGAGAAATGTATTAAAATCGAAGATTCATAGAGGAAAAGTTACAAGTACTAATACTGATTATGTTGGAAGCGTGTTTATTGATAAAGAATTAATGAAAAAAGTGGATCTGATTCAGTACGAAAAGG
>JBBDIH010000231.1:0-2604 GCA_040880505.1 Minisyncoccota bacterium | reverse complement strand
CGTGGCGACCATGCATGAATATAAGCAACAATGGCTTACACGTCAGCAGGAAATGTTTTGTTATAAGCTTTAAAACACTGGATTTTCACTTAGTTTAGAATGTACAACTGCAAATTTATAGCCATATCTATTTACTACAGCTGATACCAAATCGGCAAACCATGACGGTGCGCTAGGTGCAATGAAAATGTTTTCTATCAAGATTTCTATATCAACTTCAATTTTCAAACCATGGTTGATAGTTTCTTGGCTAAAATCAATGCCATTATCTCCAGTTGGCCATTTTGAAACTAAAGCTCTCACCTCCTGCTCATGCTCAAAGCTTTTCCTTTTATGCATGAAGGGACCTAGGATGTTTCCAGCATCTATATGTTCTCGATCGTAATCAATATATTTGACAACTCCCAAAAAAACCTTCTCCTTATCTATAAAGATCTTTTTCAGTTTTGAGTATGTCGATTGTATGGAAATGCCTTCATCACTTTTTAAATAGAGTTTCCACATGGCCGCCGATTCGTAATCGTTCATATGCCAGCAATTTATAGCATGAAATCTCGGCCAATGTTTATTGGTTTCACCCAAACTCCGCATTGCTTCAAGGTACTTTTCTCTCCCTTCATCTGGAATAGAATCCGGAACAAATTCTCGAGCAAGCACATTGTCCTTTGGCCATGAACCTTCAAATGGATCTTCAAATTTATCAGCGCGAGTGAAGTAAAGTTTTCTAGAATCAATTAGAGATACAAACTTGGTAAAATCCATGTATCTCCACACTTTTATTTCTTCATTTTCCGGCTGAATAAAAGTTGGATGTTTTTCGTACATATTTACCTTTGTAGCTTATAACGGCTTGCTATATGGCTTCTATATTAAATTTATATTTATTTTTGTCACGGACAACTTGATAGAATTTCACCTCTTTATTTCCAGACAAAATTGTTTGGATTAATGCTTTATCTGACTCAATAGTTCTTATTCCAAAAATGATTTTATTCAATGTACCTGTATAATCTTCCAACTTGTTCCCATCTACAATTATTCTACGATATTCTTTTTCATGCTCCCATGCTTTCTCTTTTGTAAACAAAATATTTGCAAGTCCATCCAAATGCCACACATTACCATAATCAGGTTCAGGATATTCTTTTTTATAGTATACTGGATGTAATGCATCATCTTTTTTTGTTCGTTTATCTTTTCCCGAAAAGCCTAAACAAATTCCTCTATGTGCATCAGCATAATATGCCCACATTTGAATACTATCGGGTACTTCTGTGAAACAGCATACACCCATTTCTCTGATTTTTTGTTCGTATCCCTTTCTAACTTTTTCAAGAATATTCTCATCAGAAATATTTTCTAAATGTGGATTTTCTTCCCGTAACTTATCAAGTCCTCTTTTACTGTCTCTTTTTATTCTGAATTCAAATGGGTCATTGAATACATTTGGTTTAGCAAACCACAGTTTAGAACCTGCGAGGTTGCTCAAAACAAGTTTATTAATTGGTTGATATTTATATAATTGCCACATATTTAATATAGCCTTATAACGGCCCAGCGCATAACCTGCACGGGGATTATTAATTTAATAAGGTTACAAATTTCTGAATTAGCAAAAAAATGAAGCCAACGGCGAGGCCGTGTCAGCCGTTGATGCGCTTGTTATATGGCGTTCGTATTTTTGAATACAATATTATGACCCAATAAAGTGAATGCATCACATTGACTTTATATATTTAGCGATTGCTTTATTTCAATCAAAATCTTGTATTTTCCTCAGTCCATTCTCCATCATCGTAACTTGAAAATATAGCAGCATCCAACATGCAAGGATAAATTTCTGCCTTTTCACAAAGTTCTTGAATTCCATCAGATACAAAATGATAGTACCCCTTATCACCAAGTGATGAAGAAGTTAGTGTTACAGGAAAACCAAAATCGTTTAACCATTTGGTTATTCTTGAGTCAATTGGTATCTCATATTTTGTCAATCCAAGAGCTTGAAGAAAATTTCTTGATTGTTTTGGTCCAAATCCATGATAATTTTCACTTAATTTATCTGCAATTTTTCGCTCTATTTGTTTAGAGTCCTTATCCATTAGATCGTTCAATTCTTGGATTATTTTCCAATTCTCATTTTTCATTTTCTCTGTATTTCTAGCAAAAAAACGACTTATCCGATTTATGTATCGAGTCAAATTATTTTCTTTAAGGTTCTGTTTAACGAAATTTTCGATATTATCAATTTGTACAAGATTTTCAACCGTAATTTGGAATGGTTCTTTTATTAGAAATTGTCCAACAGCTGAATTTGGCCCCGATCTTTGTTGAGAAGTCAGAAGACACATTAACATTGTTTTGATTACTGTGTTTTCATTAACCAGAATATTTCGTTTCTCTACATTTCGTTCCCTTCGTTTTTTGAGAAAAGCGTTATCATTTTCAGATATGACAGATTTTATTCTTTGAATGTCATTTTCTGATATGTCCCAGGAAATCTCCATTTAATTAAACGTTTTTAATAAGGAATTAAGCCATATAACGGTTTGGTGTTTCTGCGGCCGGACTGTCAACTTAATTGTTCAGCAAGATACCCAAACCGGT
>JBBDIH010000230.1:0-2607 GCA_040880505.1 Minisyncoccota bacterium | reverse complement strand
CTATCGTCCAGTAAGGCCCTCGAATTTCAACTTTCCCGTTTTCATCAGGTATTAGTTTGAGCTCCTTCATGAGCTCAGCCCGATTCTTTTTTGTATAGAGTATGTACTCCAAAGGTTTGAGATCATTCGTTAAAAAATCAGCTGCCGGCTCACCTCCCCATTGATCTTGCTGACCCAATGCCAGGTTCTTCCAGTTTTGTTCGGCCTCTTTATTTATAAAATTATATCTGCCTTTTTTGATACGAGGTTTTAGTTCATCAGCAAAGGTCGTAATCCATTGATCTAAAAGTCTATCCCTGTTTTTAAGTTTAAGCAGATTTTTATTTTTGGGATAAATAAATTCATGTTCTTTTAGCCCATCCAAAACGTGCTTGATGTTTCCCAGTGCGACATCTGCAGCCTCAGCTATATCTCGATACGTTCGATTAAGCCAGGCTTCATCATGAAGAAAAAGAAAAACGACTTTTAGCCCGGTTTTGGTAAAGGCCCGGTTTTTCTTTTGCTGAACGGGAGTTGTGGTGTGGCGATCAATCCATAGAAGGATTTCTCCTTCTTCTAAATGAATATTTCCAGCCACATCTATCCAATCAATCCCGGCCTCATTCAAGAGCTTTTTTATGTTGGGATATAACCGTTCAGCCACCAACATTAAGGGGCCTACTTTATTTTGTAATTCTTTCAATTGGGGAATATGGTGTTTACGAATCTCTCTTTTTATCTCCGCATTTCGGAGAATGGCATTTTTTTTATCTGGGTTGAATGTCACCCTGGCATCAACTCTATAATCATTATCAGGAACATAGATCTCCCATTCCGTCTTATGACCGATCTCTGTTGGAAGATTCGCAAGTGCTTTTTCAAGGATAGCCCGCTCCATATGTTCACTTTTTTATTATGTTCACGAATCGTGAACACGTATAATTAATGAACAATATAGCTGAATAGCAAACCTAAAAGTACTTTTAGTCTTTAATAACTGATCCTATTGATTGAATCAAATACTTCAGTACTTCCCCACACTAATAGAACTCATTTTAAAATTCGATAAGGTGTATTCCATTTTAAGCCTTCCTTCACCTACTGACAAAGTATACGCAAGGTGAATTAACTGATCATGCGAATTACCCTCTTGCTAAATAGTTTTTAATCAATCTATTAGAGCTCATTCCTTGATCAG
This sequence comes from Minisyncoccota bacterium, assembly GCA_040880505.1. Taxonomy (GTDB): domain Bacteria; phylum Patescibacteriota; class Minisyncoccia; order UBA6257; family GWB1-50-10; genus JBBDIH01. Next base: position 1,430 of record JBBDIH010000230.1, on the reverse strand, counting down.
GTAGGTTGTCATAATGTCCAGTTTTTTAAGTAATAAACTGGACATTTCTTGCGGCCCGGATGAATTTCTTATCGCCTTTATTACCTAATGGTATTGTAAATGAAACTTCAGCGAAGTAACCTTGGAAAATTATTTACACTCATTCAGATCTTTTAAAATAAGCTTATGAAATCAATCACATTTAATAGAAATGAGCTATATAAAGAGCTTTGGGAAAAACCCATGACTCAAATTGCAAAAGATTACAAGATAAATGTATATCAGCTTACGAAGGTTTGTGATGAGTTAGAGATCCCGAGGCCGGAATCAGGTTACTGGTCGAAATTGCGGAATGGGTATAAAGTAAAACAAAAACCACTCACGGAGTTTAAAACAGATGAGTACAAACTAGTCCTCAATAATGAACCCGTAGTAGATTTAAAAGACCAGCTCCCAAAGTCGTTCAAGACCATCACATTTAAAAAGAATCTGACCGGACTCCACCCTTTGGTTAGTAAGACCTATAAATATTTAAAAGAAAAGAATTCTGGGGATAATTATGGACGACTCAAACCCTTTGGTAAAGGGTATTTGGGAATATTGGTTTCACAGCCACTACTTAAACGTGCCATACTTTTTTATGATGGCCTGATTAAAGAGTTAGAAAGGCAAGGTTTTCAGGTCGCAGGAGAAGGAGCTGATAAAGTCGCTTATACCTCAGTTAAAATTGGTGAAGACAATGTTTATCTGCGGATAGAAGAACCTGGGTCATTCACCCGAACTAAAGTTAAATCTGACTATTCATGGAAAGAGTACGACTACGTCTACGATTACTACACCAAAGGAAGTTTGAGGCTGCAAATTTCTAAACATAACTCAAATTATTCCGCTAGTACTGTTTCAGATACCGATGATCTTAAACTGGAATATCAAATTGAAAAGATCTTTAAAACCATCATGCTTACTGCTGAAGAAGCTAAAAAGTGGCGGATTGAATGGGAGGAATATCATAAACGAGAAGAACAACTTCGGATCATCAGAGAACGCCAACAACGTGAGGAGATATTAGAGCAAAATAAAAGAGCGGATTTAGAACAAGCATCTTCATCCTTCACAAAATCTCAGTATATCTATCAATATATACAGGAAGTAGAAACACAGCTATTAGCCAATACACTTTCAGCCGCCCAATTCAAGAAGTTTGTAGAATGGAAAACCTGGGCAACGGAACATGCTGATCGATTGAATCCAGTTAAAAATTTGATAGAAGAATTAGTTAAGACTGCTCAAAATCCAAACACTGAGTAAAAGTAAACACATTCTTGTAGAGACATATCATTATACAAAATTCAGCATTTCCTCCAGATCCCACTTAATTAATCACAGAATCTAAAAACTTTTGGTCAATTAGATACAAATTTTTGTTAGCTCTTGAGCAAGCAACATACAAC
>JBBDIH010000229.1:0-2609 GCA_040880505.1 Minisyncoccota bacterium | reverse complement strand
AAAAAGATATAAAAGAAGGCATAGTAGGAAAGTTGAATAAAACTTATGAAGATGCTGAATGGATTGTTTCTCAGTTAAAGGATGATGGATTTGAGGCTAAAAATTGGTCTATAGATCTTAACTTAGCATTAGAAGAAGGATACAATTTGCATGTTCCAGTAAACGGTATGGTTGGTAATCAAATCTTTAGAGCTATTCTTTTGTCTGGCGGTAAAATTCTTACGGCTACAAGGCGTGGCCTTTCACGGCATTACGAAGACAACAGTAGAACTGAGAAGGATTTCACTTTTCATGTAAAATGGCTAGTTGCTTTAATTAATAAGGATAAAGTAAATAATTAAAATGAATAATTTAGAAAAATTTGAAAAGGCCATGGTTGGTAGCAAACTCACTAAGCAAGAAGGTAACTTTTCAATACTTATTTATGGAAGCATACTCCCTTGTGCTTTTTCTCCTATAATAAATAAATATTATGACTTTGATTTCATCTCGGTTCTATTTTTAATAGATAGTGAGTACGGGGGGTTATTCTTTAATATGAATAGATATTATAAGACAACTGAGTCCACTTTTAACAAGATATTAAAACAAAATGGCGAAAAACCAGAAGAAATACTAGATTACGAAGGTCTTTGGAAAGAAATAGAGGATCTCTATTTATCTAATCACCCAAAAGATTTAGAGCTTAAAAATGATAATGAGATAGAGACCTTAATAAAAAAATCTTTCCTTAACATAGCGAAAATAGTTGGATCAACTGTTTTTGTTGAAGCACTAGATAAGGACATAACGTACAAACTGTATAAAGATATAGGTGGAGACGAAGATAAATTTGAAGACTTTTTCCAAATTGGTAGCTTGTCAGCTTTCGAGTCTTTTGCATTAAGATTTGATCAATCTTTGATAAATACTAATGAAAATGAAGATATTTATAAAAGTCAGTATCTATTTTGTGATTATTACTTAGCACCTACCTTGAAGGAGATTGAGGATAAAGTCAAAAAGGAAATATCTAAAGAGGGAGGAATAGATGGTTTAAAAAAAGACATCAGTGAAAAGAAACAGAAGATAGAGAAAAATAAAGAAAAAGTAGAAGAGTTTAAAAGTAATTTAAGAGAAAAAGAAAAGTATTTATTAGAATATATGCAATCCTCTATGTATATAAGGGATATAAGAAAAGAACCCATACAAAAAATTAACACCCTCATATCAAATCTAATGAGAGAGTATTTTAAGCGAAGAGATTTTAATTTAGACAATATTGCTTATGTGAGTTGTTATGACTTTGAAGATGGAACTTATAAACAAAATAATTATGAGGATATTCTTAACAAACGAAAAAACGGGGTAAACATTTTTATAAATTCCAATGGTTACAATTTTGAGTATGGGAATATATTAAAGGTAAAACAAAAAATCTATGGAATAATGGACAAAGACAAAGATATAACCAAGGTTTCTGGAAATACTGCTTGCAAAGGAGAAGCAAAAGGGAATGTAAGGGTGATTATAAATGAATCAGATTTTTCAAAATTTAAAGAAGGAGATATTCTCGTTACTTCTATGACTAGACCAGAATTTATACCCATTATGAAAAAGGCTTCAGCTGTAATTACTGACGAGGGAGGAGTAACGTGTCATGCTGCTATAGTGTCGAGAGAGCTTAATATTCCTTGTATTATAGGAACTGAAAATGCCACAAGAACTTTGAAAGATGGAGATAAAGTTGAAGTTAACGCCGATGAAGGTGTAGTTAAAATAATTGAAAAGAACAATGAATAACTTCGAATCACCAAAAAATATAGAAAACCAAGAAAGCAAGGAGCAATACATATCTCGTATTCACTTAGTTTTCTTGAGACACGAAGAAAAAGAAAAATCTAAAGAAGACCAATCGGACGATGAAGTTAGATTAACTGAAAAGGGTAGAAGAAGCGCAGCTGAAAGCTCTAATTTGGATAGTGTTTCCCAAGCAGTTGCATACGGTAGTCCCAAAAAGAGAGCACAGGAAACTGCAGGTTTTAGAATGTCTGGGAATCAAGCAGAAATAACAGGAGAAGAAACCTTAGAAGAATTAAAGGAGAAGCTAGATAAAGATTTAAAAGTTGGGACTAAATTAGGAATAGATGAGAGATTAAGTTTTGATATTGATTTTAAGTCTCCTTATGGTAGCTGGCTTTATAAAAAGTTTGAAAATGGAGAATACATAAAAGCATTACTACTTGAAAGCGATAAAAAAGCAAAAGAGTTAGGAGATAAAGAGGCAGAAACTGGTTCAATCTATGCTTCTAGATTGTCAGAGATAATACTAAGATATGTTAAAGCATCTGATAGGTGGAATGAACTAGTAAAAGAAAATGAAGATTATGAAGAAACTTTAACTAGAATTTTTGGAACTCATGCTGGAGTTAATGAGGCGTTTCTAGGTAAAGTTATAGAAGAGACAAAGGAAGTAGAGGAGTTAAATAAGTTTATTGAATTAATACCTAATGGTTTTGATTATAACGAAGGCTTTGATTTGGATATTATAACTACTCCAGAGAATAAGAAGAAAATAAAAATTAGCTATGAGCACAAAAATGAAGATGGAGAAGTAAACTTTGAGTTTA
>JBBDIH010000228.1:0-2617 GCA_040880505.1 Minisyncoccota bacterium | reverse complement strand
GCACAGGAATTTGCAAACAGTCTGATCAAGAAAGAGTACAGAGATGGCTGGAGTCTACCCGATATGCCGGCGTAAGCAAATTGAGATCTTTAACAATAATTAAATAATACTATGAAAATTAAATCCATATTAAAATCATCATTGGCATTTGTATTTGCTGTGTCTTTATTCAGTGCATGTGCATCCGGTGATGAAGCAGAAGTCGCTGAAACAGATGCAGTTGAAACAGAAGAAGTGGCACCCAATACTCTTACATCTCAAGAAGTTGAGGATGGCTGGGAACTACTTTTCGATGGCGAATCAACAGACGGATGGCGAAGCTACAACGGCGATGCTTTCCCGGAAGGTGGTTGGGTCGTTGAAGATGGCGCGCTTCGTGTTATCGGAACAGGAATGGGTGAAGCAGGTGGTGAAGGCGGCGACATTATCTACGACGAAATGTTCCAAAATTTCCACCTCAAACTTGAATGGAAAGTTTCCGAAGGAGGTAACTCAGGTATTTTCTACCTGGCCCAGGAGATTGAAGACACCCCAATCTGGCAATCATCACCTGAAATGCAAATTCTGGATAATGAAAGACATCCGGATGCAATGCTTGGAGTTGACGGTAATCGGATGGCGGGCAGCCTCTATGACCTGATCCCTGCAGTTCCGCAAAACTTTCGTGGAGCAGGTGAATGGAATCAAGCTGAAGTACTTGTGTACCGCGGTACAGTTGTCCATTTCCAAAATGGCGCACCTGTGGTAGAGTATCATCTCGGAACACCTGCATGGGAAGAGATGGTTAACAACAGCAAGTTTCAACCATACGCTGATATCTTTGGAAAAAATGAACCGGGTTACTTTGGTCTGCAAGATCACGGAGATGACGTCTGGTTCAGAAATATCAAAATTCAAAGAAGAGACTGATAAACCTCTCTCCATTTCCTAACTTTATTAAGCCATCGTGTTCACCAATGCGATGGCTTTTTTATGTTTTCCATTCTCAAATGTGAACGTTTTCATAAAACTTTACATGTTCCGGGGAAATGGTATTTTTTTATTTATAATCACTCTCTATATAAAATCTATATATCATTAATTTTATTACCCTTAAGTAATCATTATTCGTTAAAAAAGTTTAATTTTATACGAAAATACAGTATTTATCAAGAAAATTTTATTGTTCAATAAGTATAAAATTATCAATTGTTTAAATGCTTTAGAATTACATTTCTATTTTGATTATTCTTTTTCAATCATTTTCGCTAATATTCATTGCGCTCAAGTAGCGTCTCTCTTGATGAATAGTCAGGGTATTACACCGGATACGTGTAATACCCTCTTTTTTCTTTTTGAAACTTGCCTCTCTATTAAACGTATCTTTATTTTCGCACTAAATCTTAACACGTTATATTGTCCTAGGGCTTCCATCTCAACCAAAGGTTTAATGATAAATGAAAACATTTAATATCAGTCATCGTACAAAAAGTGGGCTTGAGGTTTTAGATCTCCAAGGTGAGTTAGATGCACACACAGCATCACAATTGGAGGATGCCCTGAAAAACCTCATTCACAATAATAAATCTAATATCATCGTGAATTTTCAGGAGCTTGATTACATCGCAAGTGCCGGTTTAGGAGTATTCATGGCCTATATTGAAGATGTCAGGAGTAATGGTGGAGATATCAAACTCACCAACATGAATGACAAAGTTTATAATGTGTTTGATCTTCTTGGCTTCCCTACTCTTTACGATATCATGCAAGATGAAATGCAAGCTATTAATAAATTCTTAGATGAAGAAGGATAGTCTGATTGGCTAAATTAGAGACATATAAAAAAACGGTGGGAGCATCGACTGAAAATCTATCTGATATAAGAGATTTTGTGGGTGGCTATGCTCTTGATTACGGCTTTGATAATAATAAAGTCGCAGATATCCGTTTGGCCGTAGACGAAGCATGTACAAATATCATAAAACATGCCTATGGCAATGATCCTAAGGAGAATCTCGAAATCACTATAGAGGTAGATGAAGAGAAATTCATGATCTATCTTATAGATAGAGGTGAAGGTTTTGATGTCAAAACTTATCAGAAACCGGATCTCAAGAAACAGATTGAACAGAAAAAACGTGGCGGAATGGGAGTTCATCTCATGTTGAATCTCATGGACGAAGTTACCTATCAGGTGAAAAACAACATGAATGTTCTATGTATGTGTAAGAACCGAAACTAGAGACGAATGCAGCCGGAAAAAAAACCATCAGGGGCGCAGACAAGTTTTGAACTAAATACAGTTCTTGAAACGAGTCGGCTGCTTGTCGAATCCCGTAATCCTGCATTCATTATCAACAATCTTCTTCTCATATTGATGGGAAGATTTTTAATCCCGAAAGCGGCTATATTTATTCATGATACAGTCTCCGGTAACTACATTTTAAAGGAAGCTAAAGGTTTACCTCTACTGAATGCAGGTGATGCTTACAGCATCGTTTCCGATGATAATCTAAAGAACAACTCTTACTTCAAGCTCAAGAGTGTAAGTGATGCATTCCCCGCGATTAGTGCAAATCCGGATAAAAGCTACTTCTTTAACCTCAGAACCAGTAATAACCATCACGGTTTCCTATTA
>JBBDIH010000227.1:552-2642 GCA_040880505.1 Minisyncoccota bacterium | reverse complement strand
CTAATTAATTATATATCAACAGTTTATACCCCGAACTGACGTTAAATTAGAAAACTGTCTTATTTTAAAATATAAAAAAATTTTTCAGAATTGATTTAGGTTTTGTTCAAGTAAAGCGACTTTCACAAAACAGAAAAGGCTTCAGGCAGTTAGCGTTATTAAAAATTATAAGTAAAATGCCTTACTTTTTCTTCACCAGTAATTGGTGTGGAGCGGTAAAAGTCCAAGGCATACTGGTCCACCTTTTCTGCCTGAACAAACACTTCTTCATAGCCAGCAGCTTGGCAATGGCCCACCACGGCAGCCATTAATTGCCTGGCGATCCCTTTCCTTTGGTATTCAACTGACACGGCCAAGTCATAAACATAGGCCAGCGGTTTCTCTGAATAGTATTGCTCCAGGGTATAAACCGTCAATCCCCCAAAACCTTACCTTCCTTTTCTGCCACAAAAACCATAAATCCGGGGATTTGCAATATCCTTCTGAGATGGTCCAGAGAGGGCAACTGAAAATTTTTCATTTCGAATACCTTTTCAAATACCTGAATAAGGGCCTGAAATTGTTCAACTTCCAGGGGAGAAAGTTTTTTGATAAAAAGATTTTCCATTTCGGGAATTTCCTCCTGTTTTCGCTGGGACCCCACGTTAAATTAGGTTGAAAAGACTGGTTTTGAATTTCTTTTTTTTACGGAGAGCAGTGAACCTTAGTTTTTTTGTTTACTAAAAACCGGGGATTTTATTTTTGATTTGTTTTTTCCAATTAAAAGATTAAGTTTAATACCTTACTTCTCAATCATTTTGAAAGTTGATGTAAAATCCGCAAATTATAATTAGATTTGCTAAATTTAGGTCAAGTTGACAATAGGTTAAAAATGGCAAGTTTTGGACATTTCATAAAAAAGGAGAGAGAAAAACGAGATTGGACACAAACGGAATTTGGTAATAAAATTGGAATAAATACCAGTGCCATTTGCCGAATTGAAAATGGAACACAAAGATTCAGTATCTCAAAGCTCGAAAAACTTTCCCAAATATTTAAAATTGATAGTCAAATCATTAACGACCTATTTTTTGCCGATAAATTCGCGAGAGAAGCAAACAAATACAAATGTTCTGATTCCGTGTTTTCAGTGGCAGAAAAAACATCAAATTATTTAAAAAATATTAACGCTGTACAAGGGAAATTAGATTTATAATATGAGTTACAAAATTGAAGAACCGCAATTAAGAATTTATTCGCCACCAACTGATGTATCCATTCCTCACTCTAAAAACAATGAAAGAATTGGCGTTATTTCATTGTTTTCAGGATGTGGAGGTATGGATTTTGCTTTTCATCAAACAGGATTCGACATAAAATGGGCAAATGACATTGATGTAAAGGCATGTGAAACTTATGCAAAAAATATTGGAAGTCATATTGTTAGTGGTGACATAACTCAATTAGATTATTCTCAAATACCCAATGCTGAATTAATTCTTGGAGGTTTCCCTTGTCAGGATTTTTCGATGATTTGGAAACGAGGTGGAATAAATACCGACCGTGGGAATTTATACCAAAACTTTGTGGAAATAGTTTCAAAAAAGAATCCTTTAATGTTTATCGCGGAAAATGTGAAAGGAATTTTAACCGCGAATAAGAAAAAAGCTATAAAACAAATTATGGCAGATTTCTCAGCAACGGGAAAAACTGGTTATAATACAACACCCCACTTAATTAATTTTGCCGGTTATGGTGTAGCTCAATTGAGGGAAAGAGTACTTATAATTGGAATCCGAAAGGATATTGACCAATATTTTGATATTCCTGCACCAACGAGGGATTTTAATAACTATTTCTCTTCAAAAGAAGCATTAAAGGATGTAGAAAAAGTAAAGTTTAATAATGAACATCAAAATATTCAACCAAGCACGGTCGAGAAATTAAAATTAATTCCACCCGGGGGAAACTTTACTAATATTCCTAAAATCTCACCACATTACGTTAAAGGGATGATATCACATGTTTACAGAAGATTACACCCAAATAAACCTTCCACGACAATTATTGCAAGTGGAGGTGGTGGCACTTGGGGTTATCATTATGAAGAA
>JBBDIH010000227.1:0-542 GCA_040880505.1 Minisyncoccota bacterium | reverse complement strand
AATCGAGAGAGAGCAAGACTATTTGGATATCCTGATGAATTTATTTTTGAAGGATCAATTAGCGAAGTTAGAAGACAAATAGGAAATTCCGTCCCACCAGCAGGTATCCTGCCTTTTGCTAAACATATAAAATTATTTTTGGAAAACGTTAAATCTAATGTATACTAATGTTTTAAAATATGGTGGCGATTTCAGAAACCTATTAAATGAGGAATTTGCAAATTCAAAAAATGTCACTATAGCAGCCGGCTATGCTTCTCTTGACGTAATTCACGCATTTGAGAAATCTTTTATTAAAATCGCTGAAAATGGAGGAATTTCTCGATTACTTTTAGGAATGGCTTTTTATGAAGGATTAAGCCAAAAGAAACTTGATTCCGTATCAAAGTTAAACACTTCTCTTAAAAAAATTAATGACCAATCAGGGGTTTATGTTACTAATGGAAGAAGGTACCACGGAAAAGTTTATCAATTTGACTATGATGGGTTATCAAATATTTATGTTGGTTCTTCAAATTTTTCTTCAAGTGGTACTAAGGGAA
>JBBDIH010000226.1:0-2669 GCA_040880505.1 Minisyncoccota bacterium | reverse complement strand
AAAAAAGGCAATTGGCATCTTCTCCAAGAAACGTGGATAATCTATCAGTTTATGGCCGATCATAACGATGAATTTCCCATTGAGAAGATGTCGGTAACCTTTGGGGTGAGCCGCAGCGGCTATTACCGCTGGCTCACCGCACCCCCGTCGCAGCGAAGCCTTGAAAACCAAACATTGATGAAGAAAATTCTTCACCACTGGAACGAATCAGACGAGCGGTATGGCTCGCCGCGTATCTATCAGGAACTGTGTCGTGAAGACATTCAGTGCAGCCGCCCGCGTGTGGCCCGACTGATGCGAAAAATGGGCATTGCCAGCAGGCCCGCCAGGCCATCTTCGAGTTTATAGAAATCTGGTACAATCGAAAACGACTCCATTCCGGGCTGGATTATCGAACCCCTGCGGAAGTCGAGAAATATCTATCACAAAAACAAGCCGCCTGAAACTAACGTAACCTACTGTCCATTTTTTTGTTGCAATTCCATCATGGTGTCCTACTTAGTTTGTTTGTGTGGAAATTACAATCTAAGTGGGGACATCCTTTTTGTAAAGATCAACGGTTTCAACGCGTTTGGCCGCTGATTGCCGGTAAAAAATTCGTGGTCTTATAGAAATTTCCATTTTTAAAACCATTACCAGCCAATAAGGCCAAGCCGGTTAAACCGCAGACCGTTATACCAATTTTAAATTTTCGCCATGTATCTAAGAGAGTTTACAATTAAAAATTTTAGAAATATCGAAGAGCTGAACCTTCGATTTAATCAGGGTGTAAATGTTTTAATTGGTGAAAACAATTCTGGTAAATCCTCAATTGTCGATGCTTTGCGAATTTGTTTAAGTCATGGGGAATATGACAGGGATATTTACATAAGACGATCTGATTACTATATCGATAACACAAATCCGGATACAGAATTACCAAAGATCGAATTCGATCTATTTTTTGAAATAGAAGATCCTATGGAGGCCGGATGGTTTCGAGACTTATTGGTTCAAAATGAAGATGGTTCACAAGAACTACAGATGCATCACCGCTACTATTATGAGACTGTCAATGACGTAGAGAAACGGAGAAGAAAGATTTGGGGTGGTGAACATGAAGGACAACAAATTGAATCTGATGTTCTCGACCTATTTCAACAAGTTTATTTGGGTGCATTAAGAGACGACGTTAAAGAACTTCGCCCTGTAAGAGGAAATAAGCTTGGTGAGATTTACTCAAAACTAAAGTATGATAGTGAAGAGAACGAAATTACAGAGGAAAAACGAGATGAACTGTCCGATCAGGTCAGAAGGGCATTGCATGAAAATGAAGACTGGAATAATTTAATTGACAGTGGATTAACTAAGGTAAATGATCATTTAGATAAGACATCTATAAAAGGAAGAGAACAAGAGGTTAAAATTGACTTCTTACCATTTGAATTTCGAAAGTTGGTTGATTATTTAAGGATTCAAATTCCAATTTTTGATTCTGAGCTAATTCAGGGAGATGAATCAAAACAAAAATACTTTGACTTATTTCAAAATGGATTAGGATACAATAATCTGATTTATACTGCGGCAGTGTTAGGTGATTTAAAGGTAATTAAAGAGGTAGAGCCAGAAAAATTTATTGCACTTATCATTGAAGAACCAGAGGCCCATCTGCACCCTCAATTGCAAAATATCTTTTTCGATTATTTAAGCAAATTAGACAATCAGGGATTCCAATTATTTATTACTTCACACTCCCCAACGTTAACAGCCAAGGCGGATTTAGACTCGTTAATAATACTTCAAAACCAAAACAACACTATTAGTTCTTTTACGATTATTGAATCCCCGCTTGAACTCAAAAACAAAAAATATCTCTCAAAGTTTTTAGACGTAACCAAATCTCAGTTATTCTTTTCCAACGGAGTAATTCTCGTTGAAGGAATTTCCGAGGTGCTATTATTACAAATTTTTTCCGAACTGATTGGTGAAAACAAAGAATTCAGTTTAGAGAAAAAAGGAGCCGAGATTGTAAATATAAACGGTGTAGCTTTTGAACATTTTGCTAAGCTATTCAATGGTGTAGATGAAAAGAAACGCTTGAATAACAAATGCTCAATTATTACCGATGATGATAGGCATAAAGAATCAGAAAAAAAAAGAGCTCAGAAGGCTCTCGATTTAAAATCGGGTAATCTCGATGTATTTCTTGCAGAAAAAACTTTTGAGATTGAATTATTCAAAGCCAGTGAAGAAAATCGAGAAATTTTACTTGAAATATTCTCTGATCTACATCCAACAGCGGCTAAAAGAATAGAAGAAGGAAAATCTATAGATGATTATGCCATGAGCTTTTTAAGCAAAGTGGAATCTAATAAAGCAAAATCAGAACTAGCCCATACCTTAGCAATAAAATTGGAAGAAGATCATGAACTAAGAAATAAGTTTACGGTACCGGATTACATTGAACGTGCAATAAAATGGCTTTTCTGATGGATTCTTTTGATAGCTTATCAGATCAGCAAAGAGAAATTGTTTTTGAAAAAGAGGGAAAGTTAGTCGTTAGAGCCTGTCCTGGAAGTGGGAAAACATATTCGGAAGCTGAAAGGTTAGCACGCTTAATGAATGAATGGAATTTAAGTCATCAAGGAATAGCCGCACTTTCCTTTACAAATGTAGCATGGCAAGAGGTA
>JBBDIH010000225.1:0-2722 GCA_040880505.1 Minisyncoccota bacterium | reverse complement strand
AAGTCAACAGATTTTAAAAGGAACAGATGATCTGCAAAAATGTGGGATCATATTTTACTGTAATCAATATGAAGATACATCTGATAAGGTTCTTGTGATTCCTGAAGAAATAGTTGATGGTATAAAAGAAGTACTTGGTATTGAACTGATTGAAGATAAATACATACTATTGCTTCAAAGGCTTCAGAATAAACAACTCCAAGAAATTCTAAAAAGTAGAAATTTATATATCTATGGAACAAAAGAAGAATTGATAAGCAGGATCATTCACTCTGGAATTATGCCAAGTGAAGCACTTGATTGTTTAACTACAACAGAATTGAGTGATATTTGTTCAAAAATTCCAAGCCTCAATGTGAGTGGGAAAAAGGATGATAAGATTTCCAGACTAATTAAATATTATGCTAAACTGATTATCAAAGAGTATGCAGAAGAGAATACAGATCAAAAATTCTATGAATATCTTGAGGAGTTGGCAAAAAGAGATATTGATAATTTGTTAGGCAATAAGATTGTCAGAGACCATGATTACATAGATAAAGCTTTTGAGGATGGCACTAAATATTTATTCAAAGAAAAGTTAAAGATTCCCCTGATTGATTTTAAAGGAAATGAACATGCAGATGGTGGAGTTGTCTTTGAGAGTGGAGACTCAATATTGCTATGGGATAACAAAAGTAAAAAGAACTCTGAACCCTATAATTTTCCTGATAATCATTTAAGACAATTTTTGAGATACATTAATAATGAGAAGAAAAGAGGCAGGAGAGTAAATACTTTTTTAATTATAACAGCAGACATCGATCCTATCTCTGAGAAAAACGCTGTAAAATTAAAAGCCCAGTCTGGTGTAGATACAGATATTGCATTGATAACAGCTGAAACTTTAAAATTAGTAGCCGAAAATTGGAAAAAACATTCCACCAAAGACAGGTTTAATCTTCAAGTTTTTAATACAACTGGAATATTGGATTGGGAAACTTTAAGAGAACGGATGAGTTGGGTTTAACCAAAGAAAAGAATACTACTTCATTTACAATACAAAAAGTGAAGTAAATCAAATAAAGAATTAATTATCAGTAATTTACTATATAATCATTATCATGAGAATAGCAAATTAGCAACAAAAAGCATGAAATTTTGTATATTTAATGATGTTAGTACCATTTATTTAAAACCATTAAAAATGGTTACCTTATGATAATTATGCTATGAATGAATTAAACCAGATCATTCTTTTGTTTAAGTTATTGCTATTTCAATCAGAAAAACATTTCTTTCAATATCAGAAACTTTGAAGCGTTAATTTTTCTATAATTATTTGATTCGTTACTACAGCTAAGTATTTAAATGAATGCAATATAAAAACGCACCAATACAAGAGGCAGTATTTGATATAAGGGTTAAAAAGGTTTCTAATATAGACATTAAATATTATGAATCTTTAAAGGAAACAGTTTTATCAGAATACCCAAAAACTGAGCGTAAAATTCAAGTTTCTGGAAGGTATAGGTTTGAAAAGAGTGATTTTATTACTGAACATGGTACTCCAAAAGAAATGGGTATAATATTTACAAATGAGGAAGGCAATAAGAAAGTACAGTTCAGAAAGGATGGATTCACTTTTAATCAACTAAAACCATATACAAACTGGGATAAATTTTCAAAGGAAGCATTTAAATACTGGAATATTTATAAAAAAGAAATGCTTCCAGAATCAATTGATAGGATTGCTTTAAGGTATATTAATAAAATTGATTTACCATTAACTGATGATCTAAATTTTACTGAATACTTTCTTAATTTCCCTCAATTACCAAGCATTTTTGAACAGGGTTATTTGAGCTTATTTCATAGAATTAAAGCACAATGCAGGAAAGGTGATTTTATAGCAAATGTTGTCTCTAATTTTGAGAAACCTGAGGATAATTACTTGCCATTCATATTAGACATTGATGTTTATGGTTTAAGAGACTTTTCAATTGATGAAAATCTTAATGAAGAGTTTTTAAATATTCGTGAAAATAAAAATGAAATATTTGAAAGCCTTATCACAGATAAAACCAGAGAACTATTTAACTAATATGCAGACTAATGGGTAAATATAATATAGCTGATGAGTGCTCACATTCAATTCTTGGGTCAAGTGATGATTTATCTTCTTATGATCCTTATGAATCTTATAAGTCAAGTAGTGTTTATATAGAAAATAAACTTGACGAAGAGTTGCAAGATCTTTTTCAAGAATTAAAAGCAATATGGCTTCATGATACATCTTTTGACTCTGGTTATAGGAGCAAAATTAACCATTCAGCATACTTGAAAATAATTTCCATTGGTGAACCTATAATTCCAATCCTCATAGAGGATATGCTAAATAATAATACTTATTGGCATTATGCTTTAGTGGATATAACAGGAGAGAATCCAATTAGAGAGGAGAGTAGGGGAGTTGCTAACAAAATCATTGAGGATTGGAAAAGGTGGGCTACTGAAAATAATTATGTCTAAATGGAGATTCAAAGTCCAAAATTTCCAAACAGTTATAAATCACCATTAATCGTTAAAAGTCCAGCAACTAATGATTATAATTGTATAGCGTGGGCTGTTGAGATTACAGATAAAAGTTTTTGGCCAGAGCCGTCTCCATATAGTTCTCAAGTTTGGCCAGATAATGTTCCATTTGAAGAAACATTGGATGCTTTTATAAAATTTTATGAAA
>JBBDIH010000224.1:0-2744 GCA_040880505.1 Minisyncoccota bacterium | reverse complement strand
TTTGTTTTGATAATCAAATCTTTTTTCCATCACGATAGTGTTTTATTTATTTAATATTCTGACCTAATCACGATAACACTGATAACACTATCGTGATCCATTGTTTCTATTCTAGCAGTAGATTTTATTTATTCAAATGTGAATAGTTATAAATAACCCCTTGACTTTCCGAAACACTTGTATATAGTAGTTAGTAGGTAGAGCTCGTATAACTACGGGTCTCCACTTGTTAATAAAAAGAAGTCTTGCAAAAGGCTTCTTTTTATTTTAGGTTTAAAAACGTGGACCTGAGGGCCCGTAGTTTTATCGAGTAAAATTCTACCCTTAACAAGTGGAGAAGCGGGTGCAAATCCCGTCGGGTCCACACAAAAACATCTGATTTAATCGGATGTTTTTGTTTCTTTAGAATATTTACTTAATAGATTCTTTGATACTGTTATCAACCTCTTCAAAAAGCTTCTGGTGAAATGGTTTAATTTCATTAGCTAGCTCTTTAATTTGGTTATCTTCTTCTTTCTCGCCAAACCCTTCTATTAGAGACCAGTGAACAATTGCAGCTCCCTGAAAAAATCCCAACCATTCAAACATTTCTATCGGATCATCCCATTCGTCTTTTATGTATAAATCTCTCATGGTGGAAAGTTTTTCTCCGGTAGCTTCAGCTTTGATTAATCCTGTTTCGCTACCATCTATTCCATTGATTACTTTCTCAATAGATTCAGTGTGACTTTCAGTTGATTTAATTAACTCGTTAACCTTTTCCTCTCCCCAAGCTTTCACCAAACCTTCCTTACCCTTATTAAAGGTATCTGTCCCAACTCTAGCAAACGCTAAAACTTCTCCTAATTTTTTCAACTTTTTTTCTGTCATTTTTATATTAATGTCATTGCGAGCGACCGTAGGGAACGTGGCAATCCCGTGAAATCCGCGAGATCGCTTTGTTATTACATTCCTCACGATGACATGTTTATATTTCTTCGACTTATTACTCTCTTCAATATAGCTTTTTTAGATCAGTTTTTCAAAATTATAAAACTATTAATTTATTACAAAGAAAGATTAGGTTGAGATTCTATTTTAAAATCCCACAGAAAATAAACTTTAATAATCACTTCTTATAGTGACGGCCGTCACTATAAGCAACTTAACTCTCATTCCCATTATACTACTCATCTTCTCATTCTATTACTCATCTAAAGTTCCATGACTTGTTACTTTAAAAATTTCTATATACTCATCAAGTTTTAGGTTATGTATATCTTCTATGAAATCTTTGGGTATTTTACTTTTACCAACCCAAACGCTTTGTTGCTTCATTTTAAAATCTAAGTTTTGAAGAACTGATCTTAACCAGTACCTCTTCTTTCTATGTTTTTCAGGAATATCAAAAATCACTACACTGAGATCTTTTGATTCTTCTTTTTTATAAACTAAAGTAGGAAGCATCTTTTTTAGCTTATCTCTTCCTTTAGTTGTCAGCTTATAAATATCTTCATCTTCTTTAATTAATCCTTGCTTCTTTAATCTACTTATAAAAGAAATAAAGTTTTTCTTTTGTTTTTTTAATTTTTCATCTTTCAATTTACTTAGCTCATATTCAAATTTTTTATAAGAAATCCCATAGCCAGCATTTAAAAAAGCAATAAATACATCAATTGCTTTTTCACTGCCTTCTTCTAATTTATTTAGAATTGTTTTTAGAACTACTCCTCTTTGTCTTCTTTTCATTTCTTAATCTTATCACTTATAGTGACGGCCGTCACTATAAGCAGTAAGTAAAAATCTCTTGTTTTCTTTTGTAAATAAAAAAATATTCTAAATTAAAAATAAAAGAACCTTCTTATCACTATCGTGATAGAAGGTTCAAATTTAAATTTTCAAGAATCTCAAGACTTCAAGTTTCAAGATTCAATTTTAGGACTTACGAAACGGAGCAACGCCAAGATGAGAATAGCAGTTACTGACCCAATAGTCGGCGACATACAGACCATGAGAATCGAAGTGTCCGACGAAGACGTGATGATAATTCGAATCGATTAAGGATATCCTGGAGTACCAGTCTTCCAGTAAACGGTTGCCTGTTTGCTCGTAGTGTTTGAGTATGGCTTGAGCCAGAACTGCTGGATGAGGAAAGCTCCAATCTTTTTGATTCTTTTGGAATTCTTTCTTTTGTTCATTGTAAGTCATATTGGTGAACTGACACTCAACATTGATTTCGTATACTCCAGCTTCAGGAACGTCCTTGGCGAAATCTTCGTTGAGCCACCAATCGTTATTGTAGAATCCTGATTCTCCTACCCCATACTTCTCTCGAAGTTGGAGAAGGGAGAGAGATTCTATTTCAATAGTGATGACGTTTTTATTCAGTGAAGAAATAAACTCTTTTGCAATTTTATTTCCTTTTGACTCAATGATTCTTTGGGCTAAATCGCTTGTCATTCCTGCTTGCTCAAGCTTGAGCAAGAGTTCATGTTCTTGATGTATTGAGAGATCGCGGCTTACTATTTTCATAGCATACCTCCTTTTTTATTTATTAATGTTAATGTTCAGTTTTATGAAGATAACATATTTATATCTTTCTGTCAATAGCTATAGAGAGAGGTTAGGCTGGGACTCTATTTCGAAGTCCTTGTTCAAAAGATTATTTACATACCCAGCAATACCAATAATTACTCCATTGTCAGTATTATACTTTGCGGGAGCAACAAAAAAGTTTTTGTCTTTTTCTTTAGATTCTTTAGAAA
>JBBDIH010000223.1:0-2764 GCA_040880505.1 Minisyncoccota bacterium | reverse complement strand
ATTTTTTAGTACTCACACTCTTACCGGCTTGAAGACGGTAAATATAGAACCCACTGGATAGCCCTGAAGCATCAAAAGTAGCCGTATGCCAGCCAGCTGATTGTTTCCCATTAATTATCGTTGATACTTTTTGGTCCAACATATTGTATATAGTTAGTTTTACTTCTGAAGCTTCTGGCATTCCATAACGACCCTGCGTTTAAGCGGTTTTAACAAGATGATTTTTAACAACGGCAATAACGTCCAAAAACTTATAAGTGGCAACCTACGCTACATTAAAATCCGCTTGAAACGCCTTGTTAGGCGTACAGTTGTTTTTTATTTATATGTCAATGAGATTACTAAGCTAATAATTGCAAATGCGATTGAAATAGCAGCTGTTAATCTTGTAAATCTGTTCTTAACGATCGAATCTACTGTCCGATATTCCGTCAACACTGAATTATAAGCTTGATTGGCTTCCACCATCATCAGAAAAAGAGCATTCATATAATGGGAAAATGATATTTTCATATCGCAATTTACTGGAAAGTCTAAAACTGGTTTTTCAAATACTTTCTTAGCTCTTTCTCTCCATGTGTTATGTAGTTTTTCAAATTTTCTTATCAACCTTTGAACTTCCTTGGCCTTTTGTTTGTCAAGCTCATAATTACTTGCAAGGCTCAATTCATTTACTTTTTTGTTTATAAAATTGCTTAAATCAATTAGTGAATTATATTCTTCTTCGATTTCCGAAAACTCAACATTAATTGGACGATGAATTGTAATTGTTTTTTGTGGATTCATAAAAATTAACCTTTAAAAATTCTATGGTTGTCCAGTTATCACTTTCGATTCCTTTGGTTCTTTAATCAGTTCAATTTTGTCCATTCGGTGAGGGGCAAAACATCTGTTTTCTTCAGTTAAATAATCATAGCATTCTAAAACTTTTACTCCATGAAACGTAGTATATCCAATAGGGTCAAGTGTTCTCAAACTTTTTCCACCAGTTCTTTTAGTGTAATGACAATATATCATCAGCTTTCTTTCTAAAGCTTCTTTTATATAATCCGGAGGTAGTCTTGGTCCAGGAAGAGAATCTTTAAGCTCAATTTTGTACATATTTTTCAACTTAAAGTCCCTTGATGTATTACTGAGATAACAAAAACCTGAAAAATACATGCCGTCATCCTTTGAAATCAATTTTTCAGCTTCTACCAAATGCTTATCCCGAACCCCTTCGAATCGTCGATATTTAAAGGAAATGTATAGAGACTCTTTTTTTGATTTCTCAATCTTGTCAATCAGTCCAGAATAACGATTACTTTGATTGGATGGAGAGGAATTCTCTTGAAAATCTTGGCTAATATTGAAGGGATGCTCTTTTTGATGACATTCCAAACAGAGTACCTCTAAATTTTCAACTTTATGATTACCTCCGTGTGATACTGGTATAATGTGATGAACTTGTAATGGATTACCTTGAGATGAAGTTTTACCACAGTTCTCACAATTTTTTTGATGTTTGCGTAACTCAAAAGATCTGTTACCCCAATCCGGAGGTTTTGTCAACCAATAATCATATACTTTACGCAACTCAACTTCACGATCGATCAATAATTTATTTCTTCGTTCTTTTAAAGAAGAAACTTCTTCCTTCCAAGTATTCTCTCGTTTTTTGAAATCTTCAATTGAATCAGGAACTACACTGAATAGTTTTTGAATAAAACCCCGTTGATTATATGCCTGATTTATCTGGGATCTTATATTGTAAAGTGTATTTTCGGCTTTTCTAATTCTTTCGTCAAAAAGGGTTTCTTTACTCTCGAGCTTGTCAAAACACTCTTGATGATATCTCATCCCATTTTGCAACAAGTTACTTTCAATACAAGTTTTACTGCAAATAAAGCAAAGCTCTTTCTCTTCTTGATTAATTACAATGTTTTCGCAGCCACATTCTGGACAAACAACCTTTAATTTTTTTTGAGGTGGATTCTTAATCTTTAATTTTTGACCACAAGTACAGGTAATAATCATCTTACTTTATTCACGCTCTAAATATCATACTAATTTAAGTTCTTATTACAGAGTTCTATAAAGTCGCTAAGCATTCCTTCTAAGCCTTGGGAAGTTTCAATAACGATAGCAAGCGAAAACGACAGAGGGTTTAAAATAAATGTCCAATCTTCTTTATCCTGATAAGGAGCAAACTTTATAGTGTAATTTTCCTTGTTAGTTTGGCTGAAAGATCCAATTGTCCCGGAAAAATTCGGATGTGTATATTCACTCAACATCTCATAATATGTAAAATACCCTGAGTGTTCTTTATCTATTTTTTGAACGGCAGTTAAACAACTCAATGCTTCTTCCGTCGTCTCTACTTTTTTAAAGCCAAACATACCCCTCATTAAAAAATTATCTATACCTGCCAAATCCTCATCCTCAATACTTCTTGATATTTTACTTTTTAGCCAATAGAGTACTCCAGTTGATTCCATTAAAGATCGGGTCAAAATACAAGATGAAATGTATTGTTTTTTTTCAAATTTGATAATTGAATTTTCTGCTAATTCCGAAATTCTGTGAATAGTAGATATACCCAAATTTATCGTTTTTGCGGGAAGCTTAGAGATACTTTTAATTTCTTTTATATCAAATTCACTTATTAAAGCTTCTTTGATTTTTCCAGATAATTGCTTGGATGTTTCTAGTAAATTCTTGTCTGATATATTTGTCAGCTTCCCTAAAATTCGTCCGGTCTAAAGTAGAAAAACTCTTACTTTTG
>JBBDIH010000222.1:0-2799 GCA_040880505.1 Minisyncoccota bacterium | reverse complement strand
CTGGTGATAAGAATATAAAAATAGAAGAAGTAGAAAGAGTTATTGGAAGAGTAGGATTTAGTAAAATTAGTAAAATAGTTGATCACCTACTAAGTAATGACCTAAATAAAGTATTAGAAGAAATATCAGCCATAGACAATGAAGGATCAAATTTAGTGGAGTTTACCAAAGACTTATTAAAATACTTAAGAAGAGTAGCTGTTTTAAAATACAGTCCAGAAATGAGTAAATTATTTAAAAATGAAATAACTGAAGATAATTTAAACAACTTAATAAAACAATCAGAAGTATTTGAAAAAGAACACTTAAAACTGATTAAAAACTTAATAGAAGCTTATACAAATATGAGGTACAGCCAATTCCCTATTATTCCTTTAGAAGTGGCTATAATTGAAAGTTTAACTTCAAATTAGTTTCTTAAAATCTTCAGAACTAATACCTGCATTCCTAATAATTTTACGCATTAAACCTCTTCCGATTTCTTTATGATTTGGAATAGTTAGTGGTTTACGACCATTCTCTAAACTTTTCATTCTTACATGGCTTCCTGTCTGCCTCACTATCCTGTACTCCAACTTGTGTAGGATTTTTACTAGTTCTTTAGCTGACAAGGATGGTAATTTAACCACTTTTATAATTTTATAGTATGTAAACTAACTTCCTTCGGAGCATAAGACTTTAAAATTTCTTTGTTTTCTTTTTCTTTTAATAACAAATCGATAACGTCTTTAATATTATTAATTGCTGTATCTAGAGTTTTTCCTTGCGTAAAACAACCTTCAAATAAAGGACATTCAACTACATAAAATCCGTCCTCATCTTTTTCTACAAAAATAGGTATAGATTGATTACTTTTTAGCTTCGTTGTTTTTGCCATATTGTTTAAATTATAGGCTAATTCTAAGAGAATATAAAGTAAAAATATTGAGAAATATAACAATCTCTGGTTTAATAAAATAGAAATATTCCGGGATCGTCTAATTGGTAGGACGCTAGATTTTGGATCTAGTAATCGGGGTTCGAGTCCCTGTCCCGGAACAAAGAAAACAACACATCTTTTTGGTGTGTTGTTTTGTTTTTCAAGGGACTCGAAGGGAACCCGAACGCACCTTAGGTGAGCAAGTGAGGGTCCCAGGATTCCGGAGGAGTTCTCGAAAGAGGACGGAGGAGGAAAGTCCCTGTCCCGGAACAAAGAAAACAACACATCTTTTTGGTGTGTTGTTTTGTTTTTCAAGGGACTCGAAGGGAACCCGAACGCACCTTAGGTGAGTAAGTGAGGGTCCCAGGATTCCTAGTTATTTATATTTCGCCAATTTATTTCATTGGATTCTCCACTTTCATTTTTTGCTTCTTTTTCTATTTCTAAAAGATTTGTGTCGTATTTATTTTCTTTTAATGTTTTTGCCATAAATGCAGTATTGTCCACCAATGTTCTTTTGGTTCTATTTGTGTAAAGATGCTTATTTCCTTCAGCTTTTATATATGAAGGACCAGGACCTGCAGATCCGACCCAGTAACAATCAGCTCCAGCCGGGATTGTACAGCCGAATCTTGAAAGATTAAATAATATGGTTCTTGCACATGCGTGGCCACCATCTTCAGTGCCTGTTATTACCGCTCCACCAACTTTGTTGTAAAGTGGGTACTGGCCGTTTTCTTCATTACCTTCAGAATAAGTACCTTCCAATCTTTCGAATACACGTTGGGCAATTGATGAAATATGGCCAAGCCAGATAGGAGTAGCTATTATAAGTATGTTGGCATTTTTAATTTTTTCTAATATTTTTGGCCATTCATCATTTTCGCCTAGATCTGATTTTAATCCAGGAGGAACATTATAGTCGGTAACCCTTATAATTTCTGTTTCTACATTATGCTTTTCTTCATAAACATCTGCTATATCTTCACATAAAGCTCTAGTGTTTGATTTTTCCAGTTTTATTTTTATTGTGCAGTTAAGAAAAAGTGCTTTCATATTTTTAAATTGATTAGTTTATTAGTTATTGTAGCAAATAATTGTAGTGAAGCAATTTAAAATTTAATTAACACATTTCGAATGTGATTTAGTATTCGGAACAAAGAAAACGACACACCTTCTTCTTGGTGTGTTATTTTGTTTTTATTTTTTAATTGCAAATGTATAGAGAGAAGATAATAAACCAGCAATTATAAACGAAGTTATAAAGAAAGTTTGTTGAGGTAATACAAAAGCTAGCAAGACCAAAATTCCTAAAACAATAACTCTAGAAAGATTATATATAAGCTCTTGGCTTATTATAAATGCACCTAAAGAAGGTGATTTACTAGCTAGTTTATAGTAATCACTAACCCAAGAAGCCATCACTGCCGATGAAAAAATATAGTAAAAAGCCTGACTGAAGACTATAAAAAATGGCCTAAAAATAAAAGTTCTTAAAAACCAAACCAAAGACATAGCTATAGAGCCAAAAGAAATTATTTCTTTATCTTTTCCTTTATCTGACAATACCCCAGAGGCTATGGTTACTACTCCCCCAACTAGAAGACCTAGAGAAATTATACCTCCTAACTGTTCTATGCTTCCTATTATTATAAAAATGAACAAAGGCCAAATTATAAGCTCAATAAATTTTTCATTAGCGTATCCTACACTAGATATGCTGAAATTTTTATTTTTATGAAAAGTATTATCAAAGACTGCTCTTAAACTTAAATCTGACTTTATTTTTCTTCTAGGAAAGAAAAATAAAGGAATTATAGAGATAATTAAAATAATACTAGCAACTAAAAAGCTAGAGTTAAAACCAAAAAATCCTATCA
>JBBDIH010000221.1:10323-17691 GCA_040880505.1 Minisyncoccota bacterium | reverse complement strand
TAACCTACTGTTTCTCCTCCACCTCCAGATATTGTAGAGTCCACATAACTTTTAGTGGCTGCGTGCGGGTCTTGAGTTGGGGTTCCAACTGTTACTGGACTTGTGAAAGTTGCTCCAGTAGCAGATAAATTTCCGGCTAAGTCCATATCTCCGGCTCTGTTTATATAGCCAATTTCTGCATCACTTACAGTTGTAAAAACTAAGGCACCATCACTTCCATGACCACCTGTTCCATCGTAATACATCTGGAAATGCTCTCCTCCTGTTCCTTCGGAAAAAATTATACCTCCATGATCTGCTAAGTTTGTTGAGGTTGTATCAAACCTTAATCTTGTTGGTGTATTTCCATTAAATAATCTTGTGTTTCCTGCTATATCCAAAAGATGTCCTGGGGATGCCATACCTATTCCTACCCTACCAATGGAGTCTGTAAAAATAGCTGAATTTGTTCCATCATAAAGAAAATTATGTGAAAAAGTAGAAGCTGTTGCTTCTGATATTCTGTAAGCAACTCTATTGCTATCTTCAGGTTCAATTATTTCAAAATTCTCTCCATTGACACGAATTGCCATTTCGGAACCTCCTCCCCCGCCAGTATTGTTAAACGCTAAAGTAGGACTACCTGAAGCAGCTATTTCTATTTCACCATTAGTTGCACTGTTTGTGCCCACACCAATTCTACCAACAACATACAGACCATTTGTTGGTGCTGTTAAGGTAACTGTACCAATTGCTAGTGAACCCTGTACTGCATAGTTGCCGGCGTTGAAGGCTGAACCAGCAATAAAATTCTGTGGATCTATGGCCGTTAGATTTGTTCCTATGCCAGTAAAACTCGTTCCAGTAATAATACCTGATACATCTAATAAAGTTTGTGGGGTTTCTGTTCCTATTCCAACAACTCCACTAGAAGGTTGGAAAATCAAAGAACTACCATCACTAATAACATACTCAGTTACTACTAAATTACCATTAGCATCAACTTGCAAAGCTCCGCCACCTGTTCCTGGAGATTGAGTGCTGGGACCGATAAAAGCTTGGGTTATAGAAAATAAAAATAAGACTGAAAACAGTACAGAGAAAATTATTATATAATTTATTTTATTTCTTTTTTTCATAAAAATATGCTTTTTGGTGTTTAGGTCCTTGGAGGAACTAAACTTATTTACTTTTTATTTTTGAGATTATTTAAATTCATCTATTATATCGTCTTGTCCAGAAAGGACTTCTTTTTTTAGACTTTCTATTTCACTTATTATATCGTCTTGATTTGATTCTATGTCTTCTACTTTATCTAGGATTTTTTCTAATAATTTTTCTATGTCTTTTATGTCGTCTTTCATGTTTTTATTGAGATTTTACTACTAATTCTCCGGAAATTTTTCCAGAGGAAGGACAAAAATCACGACATTCAAATCTGTATGTTCCAGTCTGGCTCATACGAAAAGAAGACTGATCTTCTTCTCCTTCATTGGCTTGTAGGTGGTTTCCTGTTGATGGAATATAAAAATCATAATCACCACCTTCAGCGATAAGCTTTAATGAAATGATAGTTCCTTGAGTTATAACTAGTCTGTCAGGAGAATATCCATCACTAGAAACAGTTATTGTATAAACTCCTAATCTTTCTTGGTTTTCGTTATCATTTGTGTTTATATCTAAAACTTCTTCTGCTATTGATTCTTCTGCTTGCTCATCTACTTCTTCAGTAAAATTAATTTCTTCTTTTATTAATTCTTCAGTTGAAGTTGCTGTTGATGTTGTTTCTTCTTGGTTTGAATTTAGAGGATTATCTACTCTTTCTTGAGTTATTAAAAGTAGAGTCACCATTAAAACTACAAAAATAAATAAACCTGCTGTTATTATAATTTGTTTTTTATTCATATTGTTATTATCTGTAATAAGTATAACAAAAAACTAACTGAAAAGTGAGTTTTTCATGCCATGGAAAGTTATCCCCAGAAATTTATGCCCTCGGGAGGCATAAATTTCTGGGGATAACTAAAAACACGTCACATTGTGACGTGTTTTATAATTAAGTAAGTAGTTGTTATTTATATAACGTTCACTACTTTCACGTATTTTTTAGCTCCTGTAAAAGATTGTCTTTTTTGTTTTGAAAATTTAACTTTACCTTCTGCAATTGAAAACAAAGTATCATCTTTTCCTTTCTTTACATTTTTACCTGGGTGAAACTTTGTTCCGTTTTGACGAATTAAAATAGTACCCGGGTTTACGGTTTGTCCATCGAACCTTTTGACTCCTAGTCTCTTAGACTCTGAATCAGATGATCCCTTATATCCACCTTTTTGTTTGACGTGTGCCATTTGTTTTAACTAAATAAATTATAAGAATTTATATGATTAAGTCAATTTTAATAATATCTATTGTGTTCTTGGTTGGGATTAGTGCTGGTTTTGTTTTGAATAATGAAGTTAATCCAGTGCCAATAATTATAGAACGTTGTGATCGATAATTTACTTGCTTACCACCTCGATATTAACTGGTCCTTTTATTCCTTCTCCAAGATTTATCTCTGCTTTGTGTTTTCCTGTTTTCTTTATAGGAGTTTCAATTTCTACTGAAACAACAGGAAATTCTTTCTTTGTTAACTCTTCTTTTATTGCTTCTTCTGAAACAGATCCAAAAAGTTTACCCTTCTCATCTGCTTTCTCTGTAAACTTCAAAATTAATTCTTTTAGTTTTGCTTTGTAGCCATTTAATTTTTCTATTTTCTCTTCTCTTTCTTTTTCTAAACGTTCTCTCATTTCTTTTAGCTCTTCTACATCGTTCTTTGTTGCTCTTTTAGCTAATTTCTTTGGTAAAAGATAATTTCTAAAATAACCTAAAGTTACCTCTTTAATTTCCAGCTTTTTAGCTGTTCCTGGAATTTCTTCTAAAAATATTACTTCTACTTTTTTTCTCATGTTTTTGTTTTATGTGTTTTATATTTTTTAATGTTTAAATCAAAAATTTATGTCCTACCGAGGAACTAAACCTTTTTTCTCAAGATAGGTTTACTGGCTGTTTTTTATAAGTCCTCTTATTATTTCCATAGCTCTATCAAGCTGTGGATCTTCATCATTCTCTAGGTTTTCTTCGGTAAAATCAACCCTTACGTTTGGTTCAAGCCCTTCTTCATTAATTTTTTCACCACTTGGGAGTATCCATTCTGCCACAGTTATCTTAACTTTTGAACCATCTTTAAGATTTTTTATCTCTTGAACAGTGCCTTTTCCAAATGTTTTTTCTCCTACTAAAATAGCTCCAAGTTCATCTCTAATAGCACCAGCTAAAATCTCTGATGCACTAGCAGATCCACCATTAACTAAGATGACAATAGGAACATTACTCCAAGCTCCGTTTCCGTTTGATCGAAACTCTCTCTCAGATCCATCTCTAAATTTTTCTTTTACAACTATTTCTCCTCTATCCATAAACCAGCCAGCTAGATTGATTGCTACATCAAGATAACCGCCGGAATTATTTCTTAAATCAATAACTAACCCTTTCGAACCGCTTATTAGAGCACTCAATGATGCGTTGTAGAAAAGTTGAGGAGCATTAGCATTAAAACTATAAAGCTGTATATAAGCAATTTTATTGTCTTTCATCTCCCAATCAAGAGTCGGAACTTCTATTACCTCTCTTATCAAGCTTATGTCTCTAGCTTCTCCCCAGTCTTCTCTACTTATTAAAAGAACAACTTCTTCGCCTTCTGGTCCTCTAATAGCTTTTACTGCTTCATCAATTGACATGCCATCTGTAAAAGTATCATCAACTTTTAATATTTTATCTCCTGATTTTAGACCGGCTCTTTCAGCAGGTGTGCTTTTTAAGGGAGAGACAATTGTTAGAATATCTTCTCTTATTCCAATTTCTGCTCCTATTCCTCCAAATACACCACTTACATCTTCTTCAAATTTTTCTGCATCTTCTGGAGGAAAAAAACTTGAATAAGGATCATCAAAAGCAGAAACTGCTCCTTTTATGGCACCGTAAAGAATTTCGTCGTCTTCTATTTCATCAGCTTTTAAATGTTTGTCTTTTACTAAATCCAAAGTTTCCCAAAAAAGAGAAAATTCGGTTCCATTCATGCTTTCGCTCGTTATGGCCTCACTTGTTAGCACGTCTTGATTAGTGCCAAATTGATGCCCTATATAAAAAGATAAAGCAATTAAAATTATCGCTATACTTAGCTTATTTGTGTTTTTATTGAAATCCATTCTCTCTTAATCTAACTAAATTGAAAGGTTTAATCAAGAAAGCTATTATAACAGTATGGCAAAACGAGAATGGAAAAGTTATATGGACCTTTTGAAAGAAAGGGGTCAAAGTAATAAAAATAGAGTATCTAAATCTTTTCAGATGACTGGCCTAGCTATAGCCCGGATGTTGCATGATGAAGATCATAAGGGTTTATACATAAAACTAGCTAAAACTCATGATAGAGATTTTTTAATGAATATAGCTAAAGACGTAGCACAAAGAGGAAATATAGAAAATAAAGGGGGTTATTTTATGAAGGTTTTACAAGAGAAGAAAAAACAAAGAGAAAGACTTAATAGTTAAAAATGAAGATAGTAACTATAGAAAAAAAAGAA
This sequence comes from Minisyncoccota bacterium, assembly GCA_040880505.1. Classification (GTDB taxonomy): domain Bacteria; phylum Patescibacteriota; class Minisyncoccia; order UBA6257; family GWB1-50-10; genus JBBDIH01. The sequence continues at coordinate 13,087 of JBBDIH010000221.1, read as the reverse complement.
AATGAGGAATTTCTACGACAACCCACAAAAGAGGTTAATTTTAAAAAAGAAGATACGAAAAAGTTGAAAAAACTTGTTAAAGACATGAGAAGAAAAATGCATGACGCTGATGGTATTGGTTTGAGTGCTAATCAAATTGGCTTGGATAAAAAACTTTTTGTTGCTCAAATTCCTGATGAACAAGGAAAACCAAAATTTTATGCAGTAATAAATCCTGAAATTACTAAAATGTCTAAAGAAACTATAACTTTAGAAGAAGGTTGTCTTAGTATTCCTGGGTCTTATGGACCGGTTGAAAGGGCAGAAAAAATAACTTTAGAAGGGTATGGAATTGACGGTAAAAAATTAAAACTAAAAGCTTGGGGAATATTAGCTAGAGTTTTTCAGCATGAAGTAGATCATTTAAATGGAACTCTTTTTGTGGATAAGGCTACCGATGTAAAAAGTAGTGAGTAAATTTATGCCCTCGGGAGGCCTAAATCAAAGATTTATGTCTCACCGAGGGACATAAATTTAATTTACTGAGATATAGTTTATTTCTATTTGTTGAAGGTCTTCAAGAATCAAATCTTGGGGATTATCAATTGATTCACCTTCTACTAAAACATTTAGTGAATAACCCTCTCTTTCTAGATTTTTGCCCCAAACAGTAAAGAAGTTTTGCAGGGTAAACTCTTTATTAGCATCTACTGACTCAATATGGATTTCACCTCTTGTGTCATGTGTGTGAATCTCAGCCATACAAGTTGAAACTAAGCCTATATTAGCTGAAACGGGCTCTTCTTCTCCATCAATTATTATTTCTAAATGAGGATGAATGTGTTGTGCTAAATTAGCATGTCCTTGTGATAAGCACTCTACTCCGTTTTCAGCCCAGTAGGCTTTTATCTCTTTGTGAGGATCTGTTAGTTGAGGGATAACTAGTAAAGCTGCAATTACTACAAAAAATACTGCGACCCATAATGTTGTTTTATTTCTTTTTTTCATTTTTATAATTTTTTGGTTTTTTTCCTGCGACTTGGGTTTTATTTAATATAAGTTTATCTTCTTTTATTTCAGAACTAATTATTTTTACTCTTTTATTTTCTGGTAATTCCTCAAGAGAATCATCATTTGGAATTACCCATGTTCCTGGCTCTGGATTCAGGGCTCTTATTTGTTTATCTATTATAATAGATTTTTCTTTATCGCCAAGTAATGCATCTTTTAAGTTGTTAAAATCTATCTCTACATCTTTTGATGAAAACTTATTAGTAAAAGTGGCTTCTTTGTGATTTTGTTCTTTTGGTTTTATTTCTCCTGATAAATAATTAGGTAAATCGTTTATTAATAATTCTGCACTAAGGTTTGCTAATTTTTTTTCTAGTTTAAGATAATTTTCATTATTTAATAATAATTCTTTTTGGATAATTATTGGTCCGTGATCTACTTCTTTATCTATAAGATAAAGAGTTGTGCCAGTTTTTTCTTCTCCTTCTAATATTACAGATTGAATTGGAGTTGGACCTCTAAACCTTGGCAATAAAGATGGATGAACACCTATAAATCCGAATTTTACTGATTGAATTATTTCATCTGGAATTATTTTTCCATAAGCAGAAACAACACAAACATCAATATCACTAACGTTTTTTTTCCAATCTTCTAAGGTGAGTTTTTCTGGTTGATAGATCTTAATTCCGTGTTCTTGTGCTAAAACTTTTGTCTCTGGTGGTGTAATAATTTTTTTTCTGCCAGTTGGTTTGTCTGGATTACAAATTAAAACCTCTGGAGGCTGAAAATTTTTTATTAATTTTTTTAAAATTATTTCGGCAAATCTTGGATTGCCTAAAAATGCATATTTCATATTTTTATTTAGAGGGTTTATTTTTTTGGTAATTTCTATCTCTGGATTTTGTATTTCTTCTTCTCTATTATCGTCTATTAACAAGTTTTTTCATTATTTTTAAAATAACATAAAAAAGCCACCTGAATAAGGTGGCCTTGGTTTGGGAATTTATTTATAAGAAATATTTTTTACTGTTCTTCTATTGGAGTAAACACCATAGAACCTGTAGGGTTGTTATCTTCTTGTAAGTCTATTCTTAGAATTCCGCCTGATGATATATAGTAGTTAAAAGCTTTAGACATCATTGAAGTGTATTCTTCTTCCAAAATTTCAAATCCATTATTATCCTCACAAAACATCTCAGTAGAAGATAGCGAACCAAGGGAAATAGAACTCTCTTCTGCAGTGTATGTTCCTGTAACAGTATTACAGTCTGTAGTTGAACTAAAAGATTCGTCATCATTAAAAGTAACTATAAAAGATGGAGTAAATGGTCTAATCGGATCAGAGTCTAGATAATTAGTTTCTTGCCATCGCCATTCATTGGAGGTTATTGATACCGCATTATCAGATTCAGTTTCTTCGTAAATAGGCTCTGAAACGCAACCATCATAAACAACATCACCTTCAATCATTATTAAGGCCTCTCCTTGTTGTTCCCAGAAAACAAAGGATTCATCTTCGTTTGCATATCTAGTGCCAGAATCTGAAACAACTTTTTCTAGAGAATAGTCTTGCTCATTTAAAGTAAGGTTGGCTGTGTTATTATTTGACCCGCTGTATTTAACTGTAAATACTTCTCCTCTGTTGCAGGTAAATTCGTAACTAGATATGGTGGATTTCGTATTTAAAGGACTGTTTTCACCTAGGAAAACAAATCCAAGAATAATTACTAAGACCACAACGGTTATAGAAAAAATAGTATTTTTATCCATG